>CAKNNA010000017.1 GCA_930989765.1 uncultured Clostridium sp.
TGAATATAAAAAAGTGTCCTTATAAAAATTGTCTAAAAAAGGGTTGACAATCCATTGTTTTATCTGACTTTCAGTTCTTCTATTTTCAAAATATTTTTCAATTTCATTTCTATAAAAAGTAACCTTTATTGCCTCTTGTATAAATTCATCTTTTTTGCTAACAATATCTTTAATTTCTTCTTTGTTTAAATAATGATATATATCTTCTGTTCTACATTGTTCTGACTTTTGTCTTATTCTTTTAGCTGTATTATCTGATATTTTTATATTTTCTTCTAATAATTCTGCAATACAATGTTGTTCTTGTTTTGGCAAGAAACTTAATTTTTCACCTGTATTAATCTTTATCTTGTCATTATCTATTGCTTCCTGTAATTCTGGAATTAAATATGTTAATCTTAAATATCTTTGTATTGTTCCATTACTTGATTTTTCTTCTTTAATCATCATAGACCTAGCCATTCCATAATTATCTTTTCTAACTTCTTCTAATACAGAGGTTTTAATATTTCTTTTTTTATATGTATCATATTTAATTCTATAAGCTCTGGCTCTTTCCATTGGAGAAATATTATCTCTTGTGCATAAATTTGTATCTATTAAATAAATTTTTGCTTCATCATCTGTTAGATTTTCTTTTATAATACAAGGTAATTCTGTTAAACCAATTTCTTTTGCACAGTTTCTACGATTATGTCCTGCAAGTATTTGATATTTATTTTCTCCTATTGGTCTAACTATAAGAGGTTGCATAATTCCATTTATTTTAATGCTTTCTATCATTTCTCTCTTTTTATCATCACTATATAGTTTAAAAGGTTGGTTTGGATAATCTTCTAATTTTTCTTCTGCTATCATAACAACTTTAACATTATTTTCTTGTTCATTGTTTTCTATATTATCTTCAACTATTTCATCATATTCATCAACTTTGTGTTCTTCTTGTTCTACTTCTTGATGTTCTTCTATTTCATCTTCATCTATACCTAACGCTTGTTTTATTTCTTCTATTGAAATATATTCTTTATTTGCTAATCTAATAATTTCTTTTAAAGTGCAACCTTCTTGCCTTCTTTGTTTAGCTTTTTTTACTTCTTCTTTTTTGTAATAATTAATTAATAACTGATTTGTTTCCATATTTTCATTTCTCCTTTACTTTTGTAGTTCTTGTTTATGTATGCATCTTTTGTAATTGCATTTCTTTTCTGCTATATCTTTTGGTTCTAAAAAGCACTTATGTAATTTACAATAGGCAACTGAATTACTTTTTCTTGACAGTCGTCCATAAATACATAAGTGCTTAGTTATATTTGGTCTTTTCCTTCTATTTTTTCTTCCCATAGGCATATTCCTCCATTGATAATCTTAATCTTTTGTTGAAATTTCAATACTTCCCTATTTCTAATTCTCTGCATTTTCTCTGTATATTTTTGCCATTTGCAGAGTGCTAGAAAACTTGTTTTTCTATGTGTTTACGAGATACACTCTGTATCTCTTTCCTGCCTTTTAGAAATTTTGTAATAAACTCTTAATTCTATATATTGATTCCTTTTATGCCAAAAAAATAAGGTGCTAGATCCTTTATTAATCTATCCTTATCTGAATAAAAAGTTCTATCTACCTCGTAATATTTATAAATAAATTCTGATTGTTTCATACCATCAATATATAAATGTTTTAATATATTCCTTTTTCTAATTTCTATTTTGTCATTACTTTTATTTTTTAAATATCCTTCTAATATTCCATCTATAAAATCCATAAACATTTTAGTTTTACATCTACTTTTTAATAAACTTTCTAAATACAATTCATCCTCTGAAAATAGTCCTGTCATAATACTTTCTATTTGTTTATCTTGATATTCTTTTGTTACTCCCAATAATTCATCTTTTTCTTGTTTTGTTAAAGTTATATGGTCTTTTAGCTTCTTGTAATTTTTTAGTATTTCTTCTGTATTTTCTAAACTAACTTTATAATTTATTTCAAGTAACTCTTTTTTTGTTTCATCCATTTTCTGTTTAAATACATTGCTTATTTCTTCTGTTACCTTTCTTACTAAATAATCTTTATATGTTTCTTTTTCTGAATTTTGCATAATGGAATCTCCTTTACATTTCTAATCTTTTTTTAGCAATTTCAAATGCTTTTTCATCTATTTCAATACCAATAAAATTTCGATTAGTATTTTTACAAGCAAGTCCTGTTGTACCTGACCCCATACAATTATCAAGTATTAAATCATTTTCATCTGTATAAGTTTTAATCAAATATTCTAACAATTCTATAGGTTTTTCCGTTGGATATACCATTTGACTTGAATGTAATTTTTGAAATTTTAATATGCTTGTAGGATACTTTTCTGTACTACCTTTTCTTAAATCTGGTGTAGCATGAAAATTATCATATACATTATTCTTTTTTATTTTTTCTAATTTTATATTTCCTTTTCCATGCAATGGTTTACCTTTCCCCATTTGTGGCTTATATTTTGGTTGCTTTTTGTAAAAAATAGCAATTTGCTCGTGCCTCCTAAGTGGTTGCCTATTTGCATTTAAAAAGCCTGTAACTAAAACTTTATCCCAAATTAAATCATACCTAAACAGTTTCTCATTGCTTTTAATTAGTTCATAATAAAATTTAGTTTGTGCAAATAAACATATTACACCATTATCTTTTATGATTCGTTCGTATTGTTCCCACATTTGTTTTAAGTCTATCTTTTTGTCCCATTTACACCTTGTTAGTCCGTATGGTGGATCACATAAAATCATATCTATACTCTTGGCTGGAATTTCTTTCATTTTTTCTAAACAATCGGCATTATATAAATTTATCATTTATACAATCTCCAAATATTAATTCTTTAAATATTCCCATTAATACATTTACAACTATAGAGTTTCCAGCCTGACGGTATAGTTGTGTATCTGATGTTGGTACTGCTTTTGCTTTTTCAAAATCTTGGTCTGAAAATCCGCATGAGCCTCCAACATTCCTTTGGAGTTAATTTTCTAATTCTAAAAAAGTGTTTTCCATCTTCTGTTATTAAAACTGCTGCACTTGAATTGATATTTCCACAATTTCCTGTTTGAGTAGGTGCTATATTTTCTATTTTTGTATTGTTATAAGAGTTAAACATTATATTATTTGTTTCTTCTGCAATATTTGATTTAAAGTTTCCTGCTGTAACTGTTGGCATTATTCCTTGTGTATTATAAACTCTATCTTGAACACTTGTTTTTCCATCTTGATTATTTAAGCATAATAATTTATCTGTTTTCTCTACTGTTGCCATATTTACATTACTTGCAAGTATTGTTTGTGATACTTGATTTCCTACTCTACCTCTTTTTTTTACATTGTTTGGGTAAGAAACATTAATAGAATCTCCATCGTATGCTTCTGTATAACCTTTTTTAGTTCCCTCATTTACTAAAATATGTGGCTGAACATGTCCTCCACTTGCTCTTGTGAGTGTGGGAGATAATCCATTTTTGTCATAAATACTTCCTGCTTGATGCCTTTTATTTTCTTCATCAAATATCCCTGTAATCCTTTTTACATTATCTTTTATGTATTGTTGATCTCTTCCTCCCATTTTAAAGTAACCAGCAAGTAAACACCCACTTATATTCGGATTATCTTGCTTTCTTATTGCTTTATTAGAATGTCTTATTAATCTTCCTATTGCTTTGTCTGATAAATAATATTTATCTTCTACATTATCTTCTAGTAAATCTTTTAATCTTATTTCTAAAAATTGTTTATCTGGAAAATTAAAAGAGCATTTGTCAATATCTTTTCTAATAGATACTACAAATACTCTTTCTCTGTTTTGAGGGACACCATAATCTTTTGAATTTAGTACTCTCCAATAGTTATTATATCCTGCATTTTCTATGTCTTTTAATATCATTATAAATTTTTCTCTAAATCTTTTACTTGTTAGATTTTTTACATTCTCAATAATGCTTATTTTGGGTTTCACATCTTTTAATATTCTATAACCTTCAAAATATAGACCACTTCTTGTTTTATCTTTTTCTATTCCTTTTAAATGTCCTGCAATACTAACATCTTGGCAAGGAAATCCCCAAGTCATAAAATCTATTTCTTTTAAGTTCTTAGTGCTAATATTTTTCACATCACCTAAATTCTTGTTTTCGTCTACATTATGGATCGCACAGTATGATTTTATTGCGAATTTATCAATTTCACTAAATCCTACTAATTCATAAGGTACATTCAAATTTCTTAGTGCTTTTTCAAATGCCCCAATTCCTGTAAATAAACTTAATAATCTTATCATTTGTATATATCTCCTTTTCTTTTGTTTTAAACTTCATTTCCCCAACAATCCCAACCTTCTGCAGTTTGTCTTGCAAAAAGTTCAATGCGAGGTAAATCTCCAATAAGTTCTACAATTCTATCTCGTACAATATCTGGCTTTTTACTATGTTCTTGAATATGTGTGTCTACTACTTGTGAAACTTTATTAGAAATTCTTTTTATATGTCCTCGTGTTGCAATTAAACATATTTCTGCATTAGCTCTGGTCCAATGTCCTAGTCCAAAAAACCAGGTATCACTTACTTTATTTCTTTTTACCCAAGTAAATCCACAAGTCTTATACTTAAATCCCCATTCTTTAATTGTTTTAATTCCCTCTAATAGACAAGGAAAAGTAACCCATAAAAAAAGAACACAGTCTTTTTCAGATATTTTCTGGATTGTGTCTTTCATTGCAACTATTTCTTCTATTTTCATTGTTGGATAATGTCTATTTGCTGTTCCATTTCCATCTCTCCAAGTTCTATAATGCCAGGGCGGATCAGCATAAATTATGCTATATTTTTTATCTGTATTGTATATATCAACTTTCATCTTTCGTGTACTCCTTTATTAATTTTCTTTTGTAAATCTTCTTTCTAAATCATATATAGTTAAATTCACTTTAAAATGAAAAGGAGAATCTCTTTGCCATTGCAAAAGTTTCTCCCATAATCTTACTCTATTTAATTTCACAATATGTTTCAGAACCTTACACATATCTTAAACTCCTTTATTATTTTTATTCCATTTCTTCCTCATCTTGTTCTAAACTTTCTTCAAGTTTTTTAATACCTTCTGGATCATATTTTCTTAATTCTTCTAAGTCAAAAGCAACTATGTCATAAGTTCCCATATTATATTTTGCATTTCCATATACTTCTTTAATGATTCCTTTTTTTATTAATGCTTTTTCCAGTCCACAACTCTTTGTTAATGAATCAATAGCACCTTCATTTGCATCCAAACAAAATTCTGGTAAGTTAATTGTTATATCTGAATATGGTTCTTCTTCTGTATAAGCTAAAATTGCTATTCTTCCATTACTTCTATATTGTGATACTTGTAAAGTTAAATTTTCACCTTTAAATTTTAATGTTTTTCTTTGTTTTTCATCCATTTTATTTTTGCCTCCAATCTTTCAATTTCTTTTTCTTGTTCATCACTTAAATTTCTTAAAAATTCAAGTTCATTTTTATTTGTTAAAAATTCTACAAGTAATTCTTGCATATCTTTATATTTATTTATTGTTATTGTTTCTTCATCTATTGAAATAATAATAAATTCTTCATCATCCCAAATAAGTAAACATTCTATTTTTTCTCCAAATGTTTCATCTATAAAATTAAATCTTACATATCTCATATTTATAATTCCTCTCCTTCTTCATCTTCTTCAGATGATTTATTTTCTTCTAACTTATTTTTAGGCATAAAAAAAGAGGGGCTCTTGCCCCTTAGAAGTTGACCTTTTAAACTTTTATAATAATAATTTGTAAAACTTTTAATTTCATTTTCTGTGCCTTTATTTTCTTGTTCTCGTAATTTGCACTCATCATAAAGACTAATGATTTGTTCTCTATTTATTTTGTATAATAAATGGTTCACATTTTCTTTTACTGTTAATGCTAATGAATATGATATTACTTTTACCTTTTCTATATTTTCTGGTTTCATATATCCTATTATTTCTTCTGTAAATATCATCTCATATCTCTCTAATACATCTAGTATCTGTGATTCTAAATTTTCAAATTCTTTTGGAATTTGCTTTTCCTTATTTATAATATAATTAAAAAAACTATCTAACATATTATTATTTATAATATTATCTTTGCTCTTTTTGCATATAGGGTATGTACTATTTTGCACATAGGGGTATTGATTATTTTGCATATAGGGGTTATCTACAACATAAATCCTTCTCTCTACAATTTCTTTCTTGTCATTTCTTATTATTTCTACATGTAAACTTCCCAGTTCTGCTAAATGTGAAATCCATCTTGATATTGTGCTTTGACTTACTCCATAAAGTTCAGCAAAATATCGATTGCTTGCAAAACAATAGCCTTCTTTATTACTTAATGCTGTTATTTCTCCATACATTAACCTTTCTGCAAATTTTAATTCTTTATTATATCTAATATATGCTGGTATTATTGCATAATAACTACTTGGTACATTATTATCCATAATAGTTTACTCCTTATTTTTAGTTTTCTAATTAATAAATAGTTTTAATTAATTATCTTATTTAATCAAAATTAATAGAGATTATATCTAAAAAAATATAATCTCTTACTAATTCTTAAAATCGATTTTAAGGCTTTTTTTATTTTATTGGTAATTTTTTTATCGTTTAATTTTTTTGAATAACTTAGAATAGGCTTTTAAAGGTTTGATAACAAAATGGTACAGTCGAATTAGCTCACTTAGAAATGGTTGGTACTATAGTTCATCAATTGACAAAAGATGCTAGTATTGAAGAAATTGAACAAGCAGGTTTAGGTGCATATTACACAGACCATGGTCTAGATGTATACCCTCAAGCCGCAGCAGGATTCCCATTTACTGCATCAGTACTCGCTTGTAAAGGTGACCCTATTGCAAACTTACAAGAAGACTTAGCAGCCGAACAAAAAGCTAGAGCAACATATGAAAAACTAATTGACTTATGTAGAGATAATCCTGATGTCGTTGATCCTCTAAGATATTTAAGAGAAAGAGAAATTGTTCACTTCCAAAGATTTGGTGAAGCTCTTCGTGGAGTTCAAGATAAATTAGCAGAAAAAAATTTTTATATGAATAATAAAAGTTGTTAATTAATAAAAATCTATGTTCAGACTTTTAATCTGACCATAGATCTTTTTGTCTATTTATCCTTTTTTCATAAAAAATGAACTTTAAGGAACGTCCCTAAAGTTCATCCTGTTTTTAAAGCCATCCCACCAATATATATAAGATATATAATTATGAATAATATTCCTGTTTTTCTATTTAACTCTCCTTTTTTATTTAAAGTAGTAATTAATTGTAAAATTATTGTTACTAATATCAAAATGATAATGGAAATATTAAAATTTGTAGCAAATACTAATGGTTTAATTATTGCTCCTATTCCCACTAATAAGCATAAATTTATAATATTAGACCCAATTATATTTCCTAATAATAAATCTGTTTCATTATTTTTGGCTGATATAATTCCTGTTGTAATTTCTGGTAGGGATGTTCCTATTGCCACTATTGTCATACCTATAAATCCTTCTGATAATCCAATTGCTTTTGCAATTTCTACTGAATTGTCAACAACGAAATCTGCTCCAAATTTTAATCCTAGTATACCTAAAATCATGTATATTATTATAGTGCCTATAGAATAATTTTCTTTTGATTCAACTTCTTTTATTATTTCTTCATCAATTTTTTCATTATGTATTTTCTTTTCTTCATAAATAGAGTATATAATGTATGCTATTGTATATGAAATCAATATAGCACCCTGCCATCTTGTAATTGTTTGTGCATTTCCTAGCTTATTTGTATTTCCTAAAAATAGTAATAAACACATCGTTGCAATTCCTATTGGAAGATGTTTTTTTACTATTCTTTTGTCAAATTTTATTGGTTTTATTAAACTTATTATTCCTATTACAAATAGAAAGTTACAAATACAACTACCTATGGCATTCCCTATAATTAAATCTGAATGTCCTTCCATTGCAGATGTTATTGTTATAAATATCTCTGGTAGTGATGTCCCTACTGCAAGTATTGTTAATCCTATAAGCATTTCAGATAATCCAAGTCTTTTTGCTATACTTATTGCTGCTTTTACTAATAAATCTGCTCCTTTAATTAAGATTATAAAACCTATTACTATTAATAAAATTTCTAATATCATATATTTACTCCTCCTTTCTTTCGTTTAATTTTATATATTTTTTAGTTTATTTATTTTTATTATTTATATTATTGAAAAAATTTTTTTCTTCAAGTAATTTTTAGATTTATATTGTTATCTTATATTTTCCCCCGTTTATGTGCTTTATATGTAAATTTATTAAATAAAAATTATATTTATTTTCCTTTTTTATAGTTTCTATATTTAATATAACACAGATTTCAAATAATATTTCAATATTGATAGTGTACCACTCATAATAAAATTAGCCTTAAAATACTTCTTATAGATATCTTATCATAGGATATTTTAATTTACATAATTTAATATTGAAAATAAATTAATACTATAGTATAATATATCTATTAAAAAATTTGGAAAGAGGTAAAATAAATTGCAGAATTATTTAAATTTTACTGATAAAATAGATTATTCAAAATTGAAAAAACCTTCTACAATAATCAAAAATGGAGGAATAGTCGTATTCCCTACAGAAACAGTATATGGAATTGGTACAAATGGGTTTGATAAAAATGCAATAAAAAAATTGTATGAAGCTAAAAAAAGACCCTTAAACAAGCCAATTAGTTTATTAGTAAATAGTATTGATATGATAAACGAAATTGCAAAAGATATTACTGAATTAGAATACACATTAATAAAAGAATTTTTTCCAGGACCACTTACTATTATTTTAAAGAAAAAAGATATTATTCCAAATATTCTAACTGCAAATTTAGATACAGTTGGAGTTCGTATGCCAGCAAATGAAATTGCTCTTAAATTGATAGAATATTCAGGAATACCTATTGCTACTTCTAGTAGTAATATTTCAGGAAAACCTAGCAGAACTAACTTAAGTAATATAATGAGAGATTTTAATAAAAATGTAGATTATTTTATAGACGATGGACCTAGTAAAATTGGTCTTGCTTCTACTATTATACAAATTATTGATGGAACTTTGCATATTTTGAGACAAGGTTATATTACAGAAAATCAAATAAAAAATGTTTGTGCTAAATTTTTAAAATGAACTTTAAGGAACGTCCCTAAAGTTCATTTTTAAATTATACTATTGCAACTCCACCTATTACTTTGTTTTCTGTTGCATTTGGTAATATTTTTGGTCCTCCTGCAAGAACAATTTTATCTCCTTTTTCAAGAACTCCTTCGTTTTCTAATTCTTTGATTCCTTTTTGTAGCATATCTTCTATTGTTTTTTCTCCTTTTACTAATATAGGTGTTACATTCCATGCTACTGATAGTTGATAATATGTTTTTTCTGAGTCTGTAATAGCAAATATTGGGCATCCTGCACCTAATCCTGCTATGTTTCTTGCTGAATCTCCTGTGTGTGTATATGCTACTATTGCATCTGCTTGTAATTTTTGTGCTGTTACACATGTTGTGTATGCAACATTTTTTTCTAGGTCTTGTGGGTCTATGTTTATTGTTTTTTTGTTGAATCTTTTCCAGTAATTAATTGATCCTTCAACATTTTTAGATATTTTTACCATTGCTTCTACACATTCTACTGGATATTTTCCCATTGCACATTCTCCTGAAAGCATTATACAACTTGTTACATCATATACAGCATTTGCTACGTCACTTACTTCAGCTCTTGTTGGTCTTGGGTTTTGTGTCATTGATTCTAACATTTGTGTTGCTGTAACTACTGGTTTTCCAACTTGGTTACATCTTTTTATAAAGTGTTTTTGTACAACTGGAACTTGTTCCATTGGTATTTCTACACCCATGTCTCCACGTGCTACCATTATTCCATCTGATAATTCTAATATTTCTTCGAAATTGTCTATTCCTTCTTGACTTTCAATTTTAGAGATTATTTTTATGTTCTCTCCACCATTTTCGTTTAATAATTTTCTAATTTCTTGTACATCTTGAGCTCTTCTTACAAATGATGCTGCTATAAAATCGAATCCTGCTTTTATACCATTTGTTATATCATCAATATCTTTTTGAGCAAGTGCTGGTAAGTTTAATTTTAACCCAGGTACATTCATTGTTTTTCTGCTTCCTAATCTTCCTGTATTTAATGCTTTACATAGAATATCTTTGCCTTTTATTTCTACTACTTGGAATTCTATTGCTCCATCATCAACTAATATTTTTGCTCCTGGTTTTACATCTTGATATAAGTTTTTGTAACTTACTGTTGTTTTTGTTTCGTTTCCTATTATATCATCATATACAAATGTGAATTCTTGTCCTTCTTTTATTGTTACTTTTTCATCACCAGATTCTAATTTTCCTGTTCTTATTTCAGGTCCTTTTGTGTCTAATAATAAAGCTACAGGTTTATTTAATTTTTCTCTTACTCTTTTAATTGTAGCAATTTTTTCTGCATTTTCTTCATATCCACCATGTGAAAAATTAATTCTTGCTACATTTAACCCAGCTTTTACTAGATTTGTAAACATTTCTTCACTTTCACTTGCTGGTCCTATTGTTCCTATTATGTTTGTTTTTCTTAAAACTTGTTTCATTTTATATTCCTCCCTTTCAAACTGTTTTTTATTATACCATGTTAATTGCTTATTTTCAACACTTTTTTTCTATTTTCTTGGATTCATAATTTAATTTTAGATGACCTCATACTTTGGGTAGATTAGGTTTCATTTGGGGGTGTATGTAAAAAATATTTATTCCATTCCTCGGTTTGTTACATTACCTATGCCTTCTAAGACTAAAACAAACGAGCCTCTCGCGATACCTGCTAAGCTTCCTCATTTATTTTAGTCTAAGAAGGCATACGGTAATTCCACGGCACATTCGTCATTTCATAAATATTTTTTACATACACCCCCAAATGAAACCTAATCTACCCAAAGTATGAGGTCATCTAAAATTAAATTATGAATCCAAGAAAATAAAAAATGTCCAAAAAATAACTGTCCCTAAATGGACACATCTAATTCCATACTTCTCCTATTGCATGGAGTATAGTTCTATCTTCATTATATATACATACTTTATGTTTTTCGTTTTCAAAGATATAATCACAATTTAAAATTTCCTTTGGCTTAATTTCCTTTTTGTAATGAATTCGTACATTATCAAAAGTTTCATTAATATATATATCTTCTGGTAAAGCTTCATAAACTAAATCTAGATAATATAAATTATGCATATGTCCATTTAAGTCTATATCTTTTCTGTTTACTTTATATTTTGTTGTTTTATATGTATTGTCTTCTTTTGATATTTCTATTTTTTCTAATATTTTATTTTCAAATACGCTTTTTTCTTCAGGCTCATATTTTTCTATAATTTCTTCACTTAATTTAACAATTTTTCCTTTTTTAATATCTACCATAGCCCATTTTGATGTAGCTATTGCACATAATTCACCTTTTTGATTATAAATTTCAAAATCACGGTAAGAAGAAGCTTTATTCATAGCTCTTCCCCATGTTTTTATTTTTAAAATATCTCCATAAACTGCTCTTTTTAGTACTTTTAATTTCCAATCTAGAAGTACCCAAGCTAGTCCTGTTTTATTTGTAAATTCTGCTCCATAACCTACTAAGTCTGATTGATATGCTCCTATATTTTCTAAAAATTCTAATATAGCTCTATTTTTTATTTTATTATCTTTTCCTATATCTTTTAAGCCCATTTTAAAATTTTCTGTATATATCATGTTTTCTACTTCCTTTTTTGCTTTTAAATTCACTTTTCTTATTTTAATATCCTGGTTTTTTTAATAGTTTAAACATATTTTTCTTGTATTCTTCCACTCCTGGTTGATTGAATGGGTTTACTCCTAATATCATTCCTGACATACTGCAGGCTTTTTCAAAGAAATATATTAGTTCTCCTATGTTTTCTTCATCTAATTTATTTAATGTTATTTTTATATTTGGAACATCTCCAGATGTATGTGCTTTTATTGTTCCTTCCATTGCTTTTTTGTTTACATAGTCTAGTTTTTTGCCTGCTAAATAGTTTAATCCGTCTAAATTATCTTCATCTGATTGTATTTCTATATCTGAATTTGGATTTTTTATATCTATTACTGTTTCAAATAGATTTCTTCTGCCTTCTTGAATATATTGTCCCATTGAGTGTAAGTCTGTTGTAAAGTCTACTCCTGCTGGGAATATTCCTTTTTGCTCTTTTCCTTCACTTTCACCAAATAATTGTTTCCACCATTCTGTAAAATAGTGCATTTTAGGCTCATAATTAACTAATATTTCTATATCTTTATATAATCTATATAATATATTTCTTGCAACAGCATATTGATAACATTCATTATATTTTAAATTAGGGTCATTGTATCTTTCTTGTGCTGTTAATGCACCAGCCATTAATTTGTCAATATCAATTCCAGCTGTTGCTATAGGAAGCAAACCTACTGCTGTAAGTACAGAATATCTTCCCCCTACATTGTCTGGTACCACAAATTGCTCATAACCTTCGTTTTCTGCTAAAGTTTTTAGTGCTCCTTTTGCTTTATCTGTTGTTGCATATATTCTACTTCTTGCTTCTTCTATTCCATATTTATTTTCTAACATTTCTCTGAAGATTCTAAATGCTATTGCAGGCTCTGTAGTAGTTCCAGATTTTGATATTACATTAACAGAAAAGTCTTTGTCTCCAATATATTCTATTAGTTCATTTAAATAATTTGCACTTAAACTGTTTCCTGCATATAATATTTGTGGTGCTTTTCTTTCTTTATTTGAAAGCATATTAAAAAATGAACTTGTTAAGCTTTCTATTACTGCTCTTGCTCCTAAATATGACCCCCCAATACCTATTACAACTAATATGTCAGATTCTTTTTTTATTTTTTTAGCTGCTTTTTTTATTCTTGAAAATTCTTTTTTATCATAATTTGTAGGTAGTTCAAGCCATCCAACAAAATCTTTTTCGTCATTTGCTCTATTATGTAAGTTTTTGTGTATATTTTCAACTTCTTCACTATATTTTAATATTGATTTTTGTGAAATTCCACTTTCTTTTAAATCTAGTTTTAAATTTGACATAAAATCACTCACTTTCTTTTAATTTTCAGTTATTATATAAGAAAAAATTTTTTTTAGCAATAGTTTTTAAATAAATATAATAAAAGAAAGCATCCCAAACAATGTCTATATAATAAGTTTTTCAATTTTTTAATATTTCATCTAAAACTCTTGCCAAATATTTCATACTTGTTAAACATTGCTCTAAAGTATTCCCAGTTGCACCAACTTCTATAATACTTGCAAATTTACCTGTATGCTGGTTATATCTAGAAGTTGTAAGCATTAGTGGTTTAAATAGCCCTGGATACATTTCCTCTGCCTTTTGTTGTAACATAACTGCAAACTTTAAGTTTTGATTCCAATTTGGATGATATAATCCCCCTGCATTTGTACCTATTACAAACATTAATTGTGCAGCATAGTCATCTCCTATTTTAACTGTTGGTGCATAATCTTCTCTACTTCCTATTGCATCTCTATGTAAATCTATAATAATGTCTGCTTTATAGCTTTGAAGAATATTTTCTACTGTTTTTAGCGAATTTGTATATGAGCCATTATATGAAGGATAATCATGATAACTTGTATCATGCATTACTGATAACCCATAATTTTTTAGCCCTGTTTCTAACTCTGTACCAACTCTTGTAACTGTAAAATTTAAATCAGTAGTTCTAAAATTTCCTGTTGGTGTGTATGGATATAAGTCACTTGATGTGTAACTTTCACAACTATGTGTATGAAATAAAATTATGTTTTTATTTTCTATTGTTATATCTGGTTTTAGTATATCTTCTGTTAATGAATAAGATGTTTGATTTTTTATTTTTACATTTCCATATTGTACATTAAAACTTTCTGCAATTGGATTATTTGTAACTACTTCAGTTGGTAAACCTGTTTTTGCAATTTGTTCGTTTTCTTCTTGAGCAATAGTTTTACTTTGTTCGTTTGGGGTATTTTCTTGAGTTTCTTCTTCATTTACTACTTGATTTTCTGCATTTTCAGGTTTATTATTTTCATCTAATGACCCTATTAAACTCATTTCTGTTTTTAAAATTTTTTCTGATAATGTTTCATCTTCTTTTTTTGTTTCTTCTTCTTTTTCTTCTACACTCGACATAGCAGGTATTGTTTGTTCTAAAATACCTGTTAAACTTTTTCCTTTTATTTGAGAGATTTTTTCTGCAATGTCTTTTCCTAAATTATTTTCATTTTGTTTTTCTTTTTTAGATGATATGTATTTTGGTAATAAACTTATGAGCAATACTAAAACTGCTAAAATTATAAGAAATTTAATTATATCTTTCATTTTTAATACTGCAACATTAAACATAAATTTTCTTCTCCTTGTCCAAAGCTTCTATAAGTTATTATATGCCTAAACTTTTATAATATGCTTCTAATTAATTTTAATATTTTGGAATTTAGATAAAAAAAAGAGAATTATATCTACCACTTATTGGTTTTATATATTCTCTTTTTTTATATTATTAAATTTTTTTAATATTTATTAAAGCTTTTTCAGTTATAAAATTTATGTTCCACTTGTTGTATTATCTAAATTTGTTCCACCTGAATTTACACTCACAATATTTAAGTATTCTATTATATCTAATTCTTGGTCATTAAATGTCATTTTGTAATATTTTTGTCCACCACTTATATACATATATGCATCATCTAACATTGGTGGTATTATCTCTTCTCCTTCTGCATTTATTATTCCATATTTATTGCCTGAATTAACTACCATAACATTATAATTAGGTATAACTAATAAATTCATTGCATTTTTACTTGTTGTTGCTTTATATCCTAAATTGTCATATTTAAAATCTACTACTTGTTTTCCGTTTTTATCAAAGAATCCCCATTTTCCGTCATTTTGCACTGGAATTAAGTTGTCTAATAATATATATTTATTTTTTATATCATTATTTGAAAATGATGTTATGTCTGCACCTATGTTGTCATATTCGATATATATTTTTATATTTCCATTTGTATCTATTACTCCACTTTTCCCTTCTCTTTTTGCAAGTAATAGTCCTAAATCACTATCCATTAATGTAAGTTCATCATATAGTATTTGAACTTTTAAGCTTCCTTGATTATTCATAATTCCTTTTTTATTGTTACTTGTTATTAAAAAGTTTCCTGTTGATGGCATATATTCTATTGAATCATATTTTGGCTCTATTATTGCTTCTCCAGTTTGAGCATTTATTACTCCATATTGATCTTTTTTTACTACTAGCATACCATTTAATATTGCTTTATAATTATTGAAATTGTCTTGTATTTCTGTATAACCATAATCTAATACACTATTTTGATAGCTTTGAATTAGATAATCTAATGTATAGATATATATTCTATTTTTTTCCTTGTCATATGTAAAACTTGCATTAAATGCTTTTTGCATTCCGTCTTCAGACATATACATTTTACCATTATTTGAAATTACAACTTGGTCTAAATATAAATATTCGTAGTTTTCTCCAGTTGATGATGTTGAATTTAAATATAATTTATATATCTTATTTGATTGCAAAGAAAAATTTGCAACTTCTTCTGCTGATTGTACATAGCATTTACTCGTGTCTTCAGACCTATTGCTATATTCGCCATTATAACTTTCATATCCAAGAACAGGTGCTATATCTCTTATTGATATATATATTTCTCCATCTTCACTTGTTAGTAAATATTGTTCAATATCATTATTAATTCCACCATTTACATATATTTTTAATTTTGAGTTGTCTATATAGTATATTGCAATTACAATTCCTATAATTACTAGCACTAGTAATATTATTATTGCTAAAATTATTCTTGATATTAGTTTTGTTTTACTTTTATCCTTTTCTTTATAACTTTCTTCTACTAAATTCATTTGTTTTCTCCCTTCATTTTTTTGACTATTTTTACCTATAATTAATAGCCATATTTTTTGTAAAATTCATCTCTGAAACTTAGTAAACTATTATTTTCTATTGCTAGTCTTACATTTTCCATTAGCCTTGTTAAAAATCTTAAGTTATGAATTGATAATAACCTTACTCCTAAGATTTCATTTGCTTTTATTAAATGTCTTATATATGCTCTTGTATAGTTCTTGCAAGTATAACAGTCACATTCTTCATCAAGCGCTCCCCAATCTCTTTCATATGTTGCATTTCTTACAACTACTTTTCCGCTTGCTTGTTAATGCTGTTCCATTTCTTGCAATTCTAGTAGGAAGTACACAATCACACATATCAATTCCTGCAATTGCAGCTTCTATTAGATAATCTGGTGTTCCTACTCCCATTAAGTATCTTGGTTTTTCTTTTGGCATTAATGGTGCTGTATAATATAACATTTTTAGAAAGTCTTGTTTTGGCTCTCCAACACTTATTCCTCCTATAGCATATCCAGGTAAGTCTAATTTTATTAGTTCTTCTGCACTTTTTTTTCTTAAATCTTCATAAAATCCACCTTGTATTATTCCAAATAGTGCTTGTTTTTCTGTATTTTTGTGTGCTTCTTTACATCTTTTGGTCCATCTTGTAGTTCTTTCCATAGAATTTTTTGTGTATTCATATGTTGCTCCATATTTTACGCATTCATCAAATGCCATTATTATATCTGCACCTAAATCCTCTTCTGTTTTCATAACACTTTCTGGAGAAAAAAAGTGCTTGCTCCCATCTAAGTGTGATTTAAATTCTACACCTTCTTCTGTTATTTTTCTTAAATCTCCCAAACTAAATACTTGAAAACCGCCACTATCTGTTAGAATTGGTCTATCCCAATTCATAAACTTATGTAGACCACCCGCTTCTTTTACTATATTTTGACCTGGCCTTAAGTATAGATGGTATGTGTTTGAAAGTATTATTTGTGCTTTTACTTCTTCTTTTAATTCTTCAGGTGCCATTGATTTTACTGTTGCTTGTGTTCCTACTGGCATAAATATTGGGGTTTGTATATCTCCATGTGGTGTATGAATTATTCCTCTTCTTGCACCTGATTGTTTACATTCATGTATTAGCTCATATGTTACTGCTTGCTTCACTTTTATCTATTTCCTTTCTTGTCTTCATTTTTTAAAGCTTATTCTATTTTCTTTTCCTTCCATAATTCGTTTTATATTACTTCTATGGTTGTATAATACTATTATAGCTAAAATAATGCTATATATTAAATAATCAGTACCATCTGTTACAATATAATGTTCTTTTATAAATATTGTAAGTACAGGGAATAATACTGCAGCTGAACAAGCACCAAGTGATACCATTCTTGTTAAAATTATTAGTACTAAAGCAAATACAAGACATATTAATCCTATTTGCCAATTGCTAATTAATAAAACTCCAAGTGCTGTTGCAACACCCTTTCCTCCTTTAAATCCAAAAAATATTGGAAAAGTATGTCCTAACACAACTGCGATTCCTGCTATTTGAACAAGTAAAGATTTATCTATATTTTGTACTATACTTCCTAATGCTATTGCAATTAGTATTGAAACAACTCCTTTTAATATATCACAAACAAGTGTTAAAGCAGCTGCTCCTTTTCCTACTGACCTAAGCATATTGGTTGTACCTGCATTTCCACTTCCTTTTTCCCTCACATCAAAACCTGCTACTTTTTTGCTTATAATTATTGAAAAATTAATGCTTCCTATTAAATATGAAATAATTGCGATTATAATATATGCTACCATTTTTTCTCCTTTCTTTTGTCCTTTCGGGTGTCCTTTGGGGGACAGTTACAGTTTGGACATTTTAACAATTTTTTCCTTTTTGTCCTTTTGGTACCTGTTACATTTGGGACATTTTTACATTTTTTTCCTTTTTGTCCTTTTGGTGCCTGTTATGTTTGGGACATTTTATTTTTCACTGTCAGCTTGGGGCTGTCCTTTTTTAGACATTTCTTTTTCTCCCTTTTCTCTTGAAATTATTCTAATTGGTGTTCCTTGTAGCCCAAATTCTTTTCTTATTTGGTTACTTAAGTATCTTTCATATGAGAAATGGAATAAAGATTTATCATTTACAAATATTACAAATGTTGGTGGCTTTGTTGAAACTTGTGTTCCATAAAATATTTTTAGCCTTTTTCCTTTATCTGTTGGTGGTTGCACTATTGCTATTGCTTCATTTATTACTTGATTTAAAACAGATGTTGATATTCTTAGTTCATTTTGTTTTGCAACTTCATTTATCATATTAAATAATTTTTCTACTCTTTGCCCTGTTTTTGCTGATATAAATATTGTTGGTGCATATGATAAATATGCTAGTTTTTGATATATTTCTTTTTTATATTTTTCTAAAGTTCCTGTTTCTTTCTCAAGTGCATCCCATTTATTTACTACTATAATTATACCTTTTCCTGCCTCATGTGCTTCTCCTGCAATTTTTGCATCTTGATCTGTTATTCCACTTGTTGCATCTATCATAAGCAAACATACATCTGCTCTTTCTACTGCTAAGAGGCTTCTCATTATACTAAATTTTTCTATTCTTTCATTTATTTTACTTTTTTTTCTAATTCCTGCTGTATCTATTAATATATATTTTCCGTGTTCGTTTTCAAAATATGTATCAATTGCATCTCTTGTTGTTCCTGCAATATTACTTACTATAGTTCTGTTTTCTCCTACTATTTTGTTTACTAGTGAAGATTTTCCAACATTTGGTTTACCTATTATTGCGACTTTTATGATTTTTTCTTCTGCTTCTTTATCATCTTTTTCTGGGAAATATTTATATATTTCATCAAGTACATCACCTATACCTATTGCATTTGTTGCAGATATTGGAAATGGTGTTCCTAAGCCTAGGTTATAAAATTCATATATTGCGTTTTTGTCTTTTTCAAAGTTATCTGCTTTATTGCATACTAGTACTATTGGTTTTTTTGATTTTTTAAGCATTAAGGCTATTTCTTGGTCTTGAGCTGTAACTCCTTGTTTTGCATCTGTTAAAAAGATTATTACATCTGCCATACTTATTGCAAGATTTGCTTGCTCTCTCATTTGAGATAATATTATGTCATTTGTTTCTGTTTCTATTCCACCTGTGTCTATTATTGTAAAGTTTTTTCCTCTCCAGTTTGTTTCTGCATATATTCTATCTCTTGTTACACCTGGGGTGTCTTCTACTATTGATATTCTTTTTCCTGCTAGATAATTAAAAAAAGTAGATTTTCCGACATTTGGTTTTCCTATTATTGCAACTATTGGCTTTTGCATTAGTAGACTCCTTTCTTTTAGTTTTTTGCTCTCTTTTCTTCTTTTTAAATTATATATGAATTGGTTTAATAAGTCAATTATTATGTGAATTTTTTTCCTTTTTTGCCAATTATTATATTGCTTGAAAGCCCTTAGGATATAATTTTATAAACTTATATCCTGAGGGCAGTTTATTTTTAACTGTAAGGTTGTAACAAATATTTAAATTTCAAACAATATATTCAATTGTATTACTTGGAAATACTTTTTTCATTTTATCTAACAAAAACTTTTTTCCATCTTCCCTTAAATCTTGTTTATACATATATTTTCCCTTTCCTCTTCCTGTCATTTTACTTTTATCATATATATTTATTGCATTAGGAAATGCCTCTTCATTAATTTTGGTATGAACAAAACTATATGTCATAAAAATGATTTCAAAAAATACCTTTTTTTTAGCTTTCATAGACAAATTATTTGCTAAGACTTCTATTAACTCACTATACAATTCTTTCCAATTTTCGACCATTATAACCGGTGCTATTAATATACCTATATTATAATCTGCATCACATAATTTATTAACTGCTTCTATTCTTTGTTTTAATTTTGATGTTCCAAATTCTACCCTATTTATTATATATTCTGGATTAACACTCATTCTTATTGTTATTTTTCCTTTATGGTCAAGAGGCAAAATGTCATCTATCATATCGAATTTGGTTGGAAGAGTAAGTTTTCCTTTTTTAGAGCTACTAAAATTTTCAATTGTCCACTTTAGGTTTCCTGTTATTGTATTTTCTAAAACTAAATCACTATTACTCCCTATTTCAAATGTTAGATCTTTTTCTGAATTTTTAGCTGTTTTTATTATTTTTTCTAACATTTGTTCCCTGTTTACGAATAATCTTAAATATGCACATTTATTGTAGTTACATACTAAATAACAGTACATACAAGATGCTGTACATCCAGATGATGTATATGGAACTAAAAAGTCTGATGTTTTATGGTTTTCTACATATTTATGTGTTTTTCTAGTTCCTATAATTAGGTTTTTTTTCATTTTTGGAAATTCTTTATTTGATTTTTTTCTCATTTCTTCTATATTATTGTGATTTTGAATTTCTATTTTTGGTATTTTTTCGTATTTTTCCATTAGCTTTTTTCCTAATTCATAATCTAATATTTCTTTTTCAAAATAGATTGTATTTGGTTTAAACATTATATGCCTCCTTTTTTATTATTTTTTGCGATTTGTATTTTTTTATTCTATTTTTTGTAATGTAAAAAAAATAAGGATGTCCTAAAATGTTAAATGGGACTATAGAAATTTACTGTTTTTCTTTAGTCCCTTTTGACATTTTAGGACATCCTCTTTCTTTTTTATTTAATATTAAATTATTTTCTTTCATATATTACATATTCATATTCAAAATTATTTTCATCATCTTTTGGTCCTTTTTCTCTGCTCGTTTCTTTCCAGATGTTTAAATCTATTTTTGGAAAAAATGTATCTCCTTCAAAGTCTTTATGAATTTCTGTTACATACATTTTTGTAACATATGGCATTAGTAAATTATATATCATTGCTCCACCTATTACAAAATTTTCTTCTTTACTTTCTATGTATTCTTGAATTTGTAACATTGAATGTACTATTTCTACATTTTCATTTTGTACTTTAAAACTTGGGTTTTTACTAAAAATTATATGTTTTCTATTTGGTAATACTCTTCCTAATGATTCAAATGTTTTTCTTCCCATTATTATATTATGTCCTGTTGTTAAATTTTTGAATCTTTTTAAGTCATCTGATATATGCCATAAAAGTTTATTTTCTTTTCCTATTATATTATTTTTTGCTTTTGCTACTATTATACTTAACATTTTGTTTCTCTCCTATTTATGTTTATTTTTTTCGATTATTAAAATTTATATTGCTACTGGTATTTTTCCTAAACTTATATCTTTATTATAATCATATCCTACTACTTCAAAGTCTTCTACTTTAAATTCATAGAAATTTTTGGTAGGGTTATTTATTTTAAGTTGTGGATGTACATCCATTGGTTTTGCTTCTATTAGTTTTTGGACTAAAGGTATGTGTCTATCATAAATATGGCAATCTCCGATATTATGTGTTAGTGTTCCTACTTTTAAATCTGATACTTGTGCAAACATATGAAGTAATGCAGCATATTGCATTACATTCCAACCATTTGCTGTCAGCATATCTTGTGAACGTTGGTTTAAAATAAGGTGCAACTTACCATCCTTTACAAGCCATTGTGTTCCATATGCACAAGGCTCTAAGTTCATATCTTTTAACTCTGCATGGTTGAATAAATTTGTCATTATTCTTCTACTTGCTGGGTCATTTTTTAGTAGATATAAACAGTAATCTACTTGGTCCATCTTTTTTATTCCTTCTTTTGTTTTAAACTCATATTTTTCTGCTAATTGGTATCCATAAGCTTTTCCTATTGTTCCATCTTCTCCTGCCCATTGGTCCCATATATGTGAGTTTAAGTCACTTATTTTATTTGATTTTTTTTGCCATATCCACATTATTTCATCTATTGCCCTTTTTATTGTGTTTGTGTTGTTTCTTAGTGTTATCATTGGGAATTCTTTTTCTAAATCATATTTATTTTGTACTCCAACTATTGAGATATAGTTTGCTTCTTCTCCATCTTCCCATCTTGTTCTTACATTTGTTCCTTCTGATGAATAGCCGTGTGATAGTATTTCTTTACATGTTTTTATAAATTGTTCGTCTGCTTGCGTCATTTTTGGTACCTCCTCTTAGTTTTTGTTTTTTATACGCTTATTCTACAATAAAAAAAGTAGTTATGCAAGTATTTTTTTCACACTTCAATTCGTAATCTTAAATGATTATAATTCACAGTCTAGATAAACCACCTCCAGATGTAAGTTTATAAAATTTATGTAATGACGAATGCGCAAGGAATAGATATATCCCTTCTTGACTTTAATTAAATGAGGGGGCACGGAAGAGTGAAGAGGCTCGTTTAATTAAAGTTTAGAAGAGACCCGCTATGTATTAAGCCGAGGAGTGGAATAAATTTTATAAACTTACATCTGGAGGTGGTTTATCTAGACTGTGAATTATAATCATTTAAGATTACGAATTGAAGTTTTCCAAAACATCCCTAAAATTTGTAACTGGCGTCGCTCCTTCTTTTATCAGCCTATTTGTCCCAACAGAATTTACAGAATTAATATTTCCTGGTACTGCAAATACATCTCTTCCTTGGTCTAAAGCAAAATCTGCTGTAATTATTGTTCCACTTTTTTCCTTTGCTTCTATTATTAATACTCCTTTACTCATTCCTGAAATTATTCTATTTCTTTCTGGAAAATTATTTTTTTCTGGCTTGGTACCTAAAGGATATTCTGCTATTATTGCTCCTCCAAATTTTACTATTTTCTCATATATTTTTTCATTTTGCTTTGGGTATATGATATCTAGTCCATTTCCAAGTACAGCTATTGTTTTGCCACCTGCTTTTAAAGCTCCAATATGAGAATATGTATCAATCCCTTTTGCAAGCCCACTTACAATTGTTATATTTTCTTTTGCCAGATTATATGAAAAATATACTGCTGCTTTTCTTCCATATTCTGTACATTCTCTACAACCAATTATTGCAATGTTTTTATTATTTAGTATGTTTTTATTTCCTTTAATGTAAAGCATTAATGGAAAATCTTCAATTTCTTTTAAAATATTTGGATATTCTTTATCTTTTATAGTTATAATATCTATTTTATTTTTTTCCATTTCTTTTAAATATCTATCTAGTTTTAACCTTATATTTTCATCTAAAATAATTTCTGCTGTTTTTTCTCCTATTTTATTATTTTCTATTAATTCTTTTTTCTCTAATTTATAAATATTTTTAGGCTCTTTATATTTCAAAAGCAAATTTCTTTTTATATTTTTATTAAGTTTGCTTAGTAAACTTAGCCATACCCAATATTTTTTGTCATCATTAAACATTTTCATTCTCCTTTCTTGTTTTACTTTTTTATTTGTATTTTAAAAATTAAAAATAGAGACATTTAATTTACTTTTAAATTAAAGTGTCTCTATTGCTTTAATATTTTTATTTTATTATTTTGCATCTAGTTGATTTTTCGCAGCTTTCAAGCAGTTATTTATTAGCATTGCAATTGTCATTGGTCCTACTCCCCCTGGGACTGGTGTTATATAGCTTGCTTTATCTTTTACATTTTCAAAATCAACATCGCCTGTAATTTTATTATTTTCATCCCTATTTATTCCAACATCTATTATTACTGCATCTTTTTTTACCATATCACTTTTTACAAAATGTGATTTTCCTATTGCTGAAATTAGTATGTCTGCTTGTTTTGTTATTTCTTCTATTTTTTTTGTTTTAGAATGGCAAATTGTTATTGTTGCATTTTTATTCAAACAACATTGTGCAAGTGGTTTTCCTACAATATTACTTCTTCCTAAGATTACCACATTTTTTCCACATAAATCAATATTATATTCTTCAAACATCTTCATTACCCCATATGGAGTACAAGAAACAAATGTATCTTGTCCTAAAACAAGTTTTCCTACATTAGTTGGATGAAAGCCATCTACATCTTTTCTATAATCAATTGTTCTGAATGCTTCATTTATATCTAAATTTGTAGGTATTGGGCTTTGCAATAATATTCCATTTATATTTTCATCTTGATTTAATTTTTTTATAAGATCTAACAGCTCTGTTTGTGTTATTTTATTATTTAGAAGATATTCTTCATATTCTATTCCTACTTCCATGCATGCTTTGCTTTTATTTCTTACATAGATTTTTGAAGCTGGATTTTCTCCTACCATTATTACTGCAAGCTTTGGCTTTATTCCTTTAGCTTTTAGTTCATCACATTCTATTTTTAAATTTGCTCTTATTTTTTTTGCTAATTCTTTTCCATCTATTATTACTGCCATTTTTGTTTTTCCTTTCTTTTTTAGTACTTTCTTTTTATCTATTCATCTATTATTTTATATTCAATATCTTCCATAAATTCAAACATTTCTTTTACTCTTTTTAAAGTTAACATTGACATTTTAGGTTGTGGGTTTTTAGGGTTATCTGATAATAGTTTTTGTGTATAACAGTTTGGGGCTGTTTTAAATAACAAGTATCTATTTTTTACATATGTGTAGTATATTTGATAGCCATTATTTAAATCTTCCCACATCATTTCAAATGTATATTTTTGCTCCATTTTATGTCCTTTCTAATTTTATATTTTGCTAATTTTTTATCTATTTTTCATGTTATAATTTTAAAATTTTATTTTATTAAATTTTCAAATTCTTCTTCTGATATAATTTGCACACCTAAAGCTTGTGCTTTTTCAAGTTTACTTCCTGCTTCACTTCCTGCAAGCACATAACTTGTTTTTTTAGAAACTTGACTTGATGTTTTACCTCCAAAATTTTCTATTATATCTTCGGCTTCTTTTCTTGTAAATTTTTCAAGGCTTCCTGTTAATACAAATGTTTTACCTTCAAATCTATTATCTTGTTTTATATTATCGTCTTCAATTATTTTTGTATTAACACCTGCCGATTTTAACCTGTTTATTAAATCTATTGTTTGCTTTTGCTTGAAAAACTCTTGTATACTTTCTGCCATTATTTTTCCTACATCATTTATCTCTTGCAAGTCTTCAACAGTTGCATTTGCTAAATTATCAATGCTCTTATATTTTTTAGCAAGTACTTTTGCGGCTTTTCCTCCAACATGTCTTATTCCTAAGGCTGTTATTAATCTATATAAATCATTATTTTTACTTTTATTTATACTATTTATTAAATTTCCGAGCAAATTTTTTTCCATTCTTTTTTAATGATGCAATATCTTCAAAGGTTAGTGTATATATGTCTGCAATGTTTTTAATTAAATTTCTGTCTAGAAGTTCTTGCAAAATATTTTCACCTAGACCATCTATATTCATTGCTTCTCTTGATACAAAATGACTTAAGTTTCTAAATAATTTTGCTGGACATTCAATTCCTGTACATCTTATTGCCGCTTCTCCTTCTTCTCTTATTGCATCTGCATTGCAAACAGGACATTTATTTGGCATTGTAAATTCTTTTTCTTTCCCTGTTCTTTTTTCTTTTTTTACTCCTACAATTTCAGGAATTACATCTCCTGCTTTTTGAACTATGACTGTATCTCCTATTCTTAAATCTTTTTCTTTTATAAAATCCTCGTTATGTAGTGTTGTTTTAGAAATTGTAGAACCTGCAAGCTTTACTGGCTCTAATATTGCCATTGGTGTAATTACACCTGTCCTTCCTACTTGGCATACTATATCTTTTAAAATTGTCTCTTTTTTCTCTGGTGGATATTTGTATGCTACTGCCCATCTAGGAACTTTAACTGTTGATCCTAATATTTTTCTAAAATTTAAATCATCTATTTTTACAACTGCTCCATCTATTCCAAATGTTAAATTTTCTCTCATATCTCCTATTTTTTCTATTGCCTTTTTTACTTCTTTTATATCTTCACACATAATGCGTATAGGATTTACATTAAAACCTATATTTTTTAAATATTCTAGTTCTTCAAAATGTGAATTAAAATTTTTTCCTTCAATTTTTTGTACATTAAAAATATAAATATCAAGTGGTCTATTTTTTGTTATATTACTATCTAATTGCCTTAGTGATCCTGCTGCAGCATTTCTGGCATTTGCAAATAGTTCTTCTTCTTTTTCTTCCCTTTCTTGATTCATTTTCTCAAAGTCTTCTTTAGATATAAAAACTTCTCCTCTTACAGTAATGTTGATTTTATCATTAATTTCTTTTGGAATACTTTTTACTGTTTTTAGATTTTCTGTTACATCTTCACCAACTTGTCCATTTCCCCTTGTTGCTCCTCTTACAAATTTTCCATCTTTATATTCTAAAGCTGCAGATAGTCCATCTATTTTAGTTTCTACAACATATCTTACTTTTGAAATTCCATTTTCTTTTGCCTTTTCTTGCATTCTTTTGTCAAACTCTTCTACTTCTTCTAAACTAAATACATCTTGCAGACTTTGAAGTGGCACCTCATGTGTTACTTTTTGAAATCCTTCTTTTACATGACCACCTACTTTTTGTGTTAATGAATCTTTTGTTATATATTCTGGATATTTTGCCTCTAGTGTCCTTAATTCAAGCATCATCATATCATATTCAAAATCTGATATCTCTGGCTTATCTTCATCATAATATTTTTTTGCATAATAATCTGTTTTTTTCCTTAGGTATTCTATTCTTTCTTTTGCTTCTTTTTTGTCCATTTTTGTTTTCTTCCCTTCTTAGCTTTGCATTTTTACTTTTCATATTATACACAATTTATTTTAAAAAATAAACATATTTAAAAAATTTTAACAAATTAATTTTATGATTTTGAACTTTAGGGACGTTCCTTAAAGTTCACTTTTGTTTAGCTTGTTTAGAAAATTGAAATGAAAAAATGAACTTTAAGGAACGTCCCTAAAGTTCATAAAACATGGAAAAGAAAAAACTGAACTTTAAGGAACATCCCTAAAGTTCAGTTTATATTTTAATCTTCTCTTGCAAATACTATTGTTCTAATATTGTTACTTGCATCAGTACAAGTTGATAATGTTACTTCTGCTTTTCCTCCGGTGTCTCTTTGATAGAATGATGTGTCACTTTGGTCTTTTTCTGTTATCTCATATACTGTATAATTTTTGGTTACACCTGTATAATCTTTAATTATAACTTTATCTCCTATTTTTACTCTTTTTAAGTTAGAGAAAAATAGTCCATTTCTATAATTATGCCCTACTATAACAGTATTTCCTGGTTTATTTAAGTTTTCTCCTTTTGGTGGATATAAAGCAACTACAGATGTTTCTAGTGCTTTTGTACTCATTTCTTCTAGTATTGGATAATTTATATCTACTGATGGGATTGAAATTGAACCTACCATATAAAAGTCTTTATATTTTTCTTTTCTTTTTGCTCCTGAATTATTTGAAGTTGATGTTGATGTATTTGTATTACTTTGGTTTAGAAGCTCGTCTGCATTTGATGTATCTGTATTTTCTGCAACTTCATTTTGGTTTCCAACATTTGTGTCTCCCATATAATTATCAACAAATTCTGATGCTTCTTGGCTTAAATAATATTTTCGGTAAAAATCATATCCTAAAAATCCTAATAGACCAATTATTGCTATTAGTACTATTACTAATATTACAGTTAAAACTTTACTATATTTACTCTCAAACATATTTTTTACCTCCGTACTTTTCTCTCTATATATTATATCACATTTGTACAAAGTTTTCAATTATTTATTAGTAGTTAATTTATACTATCTTATCTCCAAATTTTGCACCTGCTAATATATGAAAATGTAAGTGTTCAACTTCTTGTCCAGCATCTTTTCCACAGTTTACAATAACTCTAAAACCATTATCTTTAAAGTTTAATTCGTTTGCTATTTTATTTATTACAGTATAGATTTTTCCTATTAATAATTCATCTTCTGGACTTACTTCAATAAGTGATTTTATGTGTTTTTTTGGTATTACTAATATATGGATTGGTGCAGCAGGATTTATATCGTAAAATGCTAAAATTTCTTCATCTTCATATACTTTTTTTGAAGGTATTTCTCCTTTTATTATTTTACAAAATACGCAATCTTCCATTTTTTTCACCCTTTACATTATATGTTTTATAATTTTTACTCATTTATTTAATTTTTTATAAGTACTGCTTTTATTCTTCTAACTCCTGAAGAACTTGACTCTTCTTTTTTAATTTTAAATGTTCCCATATTTCCTGTATGAGTTACATGTGGTCCTCCACATATTTCTTTACTAAAGTCCCCTATTGTGTATACTTTTACTCTATCACCATATTTATCTGTAAATAATCCTATTGCTCCTGCTTTTTTAGCATCTTCATAACTCATTTCTTCACATGTTACTTTCAAATCTTTTTTTATTTGCTCATTTACTAAATCTTCTACTTTTTGAATTTCTTCTTTTGTCATTTTTTGTGGATGCGTAAAGTCAAATCTTAATCTTTCTTCTGTTATATTAGATCCACATTGTTTTACATGTTCACCTAAAACTTCTCTTAATGCTTCATGCAATAAATGTGTTGCTGTGTGGTAGCTAATTGTTTTTTCGTTTTGGTCTGCAAGTCCACCTTTGAATTTTTGCTCACTTCCTAATCTTGATTTTTCTTGATGATTTTTAAATAATTCTTCAAATTCTTTTTGGTCTATTGTCATACCATTTTCCATAGCAAGCTCTTTTGTAACTTCTGGTGGGAAACCATATGTGTCATATAGCTTAAAAACTACTTTTCCATCGATTTTGCTTTTTCCTTCTTTAACCATTTTTTGCATTTCTTTTTCAAATTCTTTTTCACCATGTGCTAATGTTTTTACAAATTTATCTTTTTCTTCTATTATTACAGATATTATTGTTTCTTTATTTTTTTCAAGTTCTGGATACATTTCTTTTAAATTTTCGATATTTAATTTAATTAGCTCTTCTAAGTTTACTAAATCTATTTGTAATTTATTTAAATGTCTTATCATTCTACGAATTAGTCTTCTTAAAACATAACCTCTATCTATATTGCTTGGTCTTCCTCCATCTGCAATTATCATCATACTTGAACGCAAATGTTCTGCTACTATTCTCCTACTTTGAATATCATCTATTTTTTGTAATTCTTGTAATTTTTCCATGATAGGTTTAAAAATCTCTGTATCAAAAGGTGTTTCTTTTCCTTGTAATAACATTGCCATTCTTTCTAATCCTAATCCTGTGTCTACATTTCTTTGTTCTAGCTTTCTATATGTTCCATTCTTTTCTTTGAAAAATTCCATAAATACATTATTCCATATTTCTACATATTTACCACAGTCACAACTTGGCTGGCAATTGTCAGAACATGCTGGTTTTCCTGTATCATAAAATATTTCTGTATCTGGTCCACAAGGTCCTTCTTCTCCTGCAATCCACCAATTATCTTTTTTCCCATAATAATATATGTGGTCTTCTAGAATTCCTACTTTTTTCCATATATTAGCAGATACTTCGTCTTTTTCACAATCTTCATCACCTGCAAAACAAGTTACAGATAATTTTTCTACTGGAATTTGTAACTCTTTTGTTAAAAAATCAAAGCTCATTTGTATAGACTCTTCCTTAAAGTAATCTCCAAGTGACCAGTTTCCAAGCATTTCAAAATATGTTAAATGACGGTTATCTCCAACTTCATCTATGTCTACTGTTCTTAAACATTTTTGAAAATCTGCAAGCCTCTTTCCCTCTGGATGTTTCTCTCCAAGTAAATATGGCACCAATGGTTGCATACCTGCTGTGGTAAATAAAACTGATGGGTCATTCTCTGGTATTAATGGTGCTGATGGTATTATTTTATGATTATGATTTTTAAAAAAATTCAAATATTTATTTCTTATTTCTATTGCTTTCATTTCTAGCTCCTTTTCTTTTTTTTAGATTATACTTTATATTATAAAAAAAATCAAGTGTTTAATTTTCCCCCCAAATGTCTCAAAAGTGTCCCAAACATGACAGGTACCAAATGGACATTTTAACATTTTTTTCCTTTTTGTCCATTTGGTACCTGTCATGTTTGGGACACTTTTGGGACATTTTTGGGAGATTTAGACACTATATTTTTTTATTTTTTATATCTTCTACTAATTTTTCTTTTATTTCTGGTGGAACTAATAAAATTTTTTCTATATCTTCTTTTTTTACTATTTCTGGGATATATTTACCGCTATCTATGTATTTGGGGTCTCCTGAGAATTCTGGACCTTGTCCTGTTCCGAATGTTCCTTTTTCATATTTGCATAAATAATATTTTTCTGTTTGATTAAATTTTTGTGATTCTTGCTCATATAATAACTTTTCTACTTTTACATCTATTCCAAATTCTTCTTTTATTTCTCTTTTTGTTCCTTCTTCATAAGTTTCTCCTTCTTCTAAACCTCCTCCTGGTATGGTATAGTATTCTGGCATTTCTGGTCTTTTTAGTACATCTTTTCTGTGCATTAATGCTATTCCATCATTTATTAATATAATTCCTGCTACTCTTATTCTTTTCATATTTATTCCTTCTTTCTTTTTTTATTTATTATATCGTAAACATTTTTGATTTTCAATATAAGATTTCTTGTTTGTTATGGTTGTTATAGGCTGTTCTTATTAATTTATTTTGTTATTATATCTAAAAATGATATTTTTATTTTAAATAAAAAAAGTTAATACTATTAAATTTTAATAATATTATTAACTTTTTTAGCATGTAAAAATATTTTTTGTAAACTTTAAAATTCCATTCCTGGCATTCCATAACCAATTCTTCCATATGGATTTTCTGCAATAGATACAAATTTTATTGAATATATGTCACAATATAGCAAATTTCCACTATCTATTGCTCTCAATAATATATAACTTACTCCAACATCTTCTAATATTCCTGTTCTATCTGTTAAATTATTTGTTCCAATTAAAAATTCTACTCTTACTAATTTTCCAATTTGTTCTCTTAAAAATGCTGGTGTGTATAAGTTATTTGTAATAAGCTCTGGTGAATTTTCGTTTATTTGAACTCTTCCTATATTACCATTTGCCATTTCTATCAATTCCTTTCTAGATTTTAATTTTAATTAAATTAATTATCATATATAAATTTTAAGTATCAGCATATTTTAATGTTGGCCTATAAAAACAATGTTCTCCAAGTCTTGTATGAAATGTTCCTGAACCATTATAAGGAAAAGTGCTTTGGCAAGTTGGTCTAAAAGGATTTAAATACCATAAACATTCTCCTATTTCATTTAATTTATTTCCGGCTAACACCCAGTCTGCAATATAGTAATGTATTTCTGTTGGATTCATATTATATATATTTTGCATATTATATTGGTTATTTAATGTTTCACTAGCACAATCAAATTGCCCTGGTTGAAATAATATATTTCTTATATTACCATCTTGTGAAACTCTTGCATATTCACCATTTGGAGCTTGAACTCTATTCATAATAACTGTTCCTACTGCTTTCATTCCATTATCTCCTTCTCCTCCTGCTTCACATTCAATCATTCTTGCAAGTAATTCCCTTTCAGAATATGCCATTTTTACCACCTCTTTAAATTATATGAATTTGCTAATTTTATGTGAATATTAGTTATAATTCATATTTTTTTAATTATATATTGCTCTCTTTAGGCTTCTCTACTTTTTAAATTAGAGACTGTGAATTATAACATATTCTCTTTATCATTATAAAAACTTTATAAAAGTATTGAAAAAATATCATATAAATTGTATAATCTCTATGTTATTAGAATATATTTATAAAGACATCTATAAAGAAAGAGAGTGTAAAAATGCAAAATATTGAAAAACTAAAAAAATATAAAAATATCCATATGATAGGAATTGGCGGAGTAAGCATGAGTGGAATTGCTGCCATTTTAACAAACTGGGGCTTTAATGTTACTGGCTCAGATAGAAGCTCTTCTGAAAACACAAGCAAGTTGAATGATTTAGGTATAAAAGTAACAATTGGACATAACTTAGAAGATGTAAGAAAATCAGATGTTATAGTTTATTCTGCTGCCATAAAACAAGATGATCCAGAAATACTAGAAGCTAAAAGATTAAATATAGAGACTATTGAAAGAGCTGATTTCTTAGGTGAAATTACAAGATGTTTTAATGACACAATATGTATCTCTGGAACACATGGTAAAACTACCACAACATCTATGGTTGCACTTTGCTTTTTAGAAGCTAATTTAGACCCTAGTATTCAAGTAGGAGCATATCTAAAACAAATTGATGGAAACTATAAAGTAGGAAATAGTAATCATTTTATAATAGAAGCATGTGAATATGTAGAAAGTTTCTTAAAATTTAGTCCTAAAGCAGAAATCATCTTAAATATAGACAACGACCATTTAGATTATTTTAAAACATTTGAAAATATTAAAAACTCATTCATAAAATATGTAAAACTACTTCCAAATGATGGTACACTTGTAATAAATGCAGATGACAAAAATTGTTTAGACTTACAAGAATATACAAAAGCTTCAATAATAACATATGGAATAGAAAACCCAAATGCAAATTTTACAGCAACTAATATACAATTTAATGATGATGGTTTTGCAGAATTTGATGTACTAAAAAATCAAGAATTCTATTCAAAAATAAATTTATCTATTCCAGGAACACATAATATTTCAAATTCATTAGCATGTATTGCACTTTGTGATAAATATGGAATTCAAGCTAAATATATAAAATCTGCTTTAACTAAATTTACAGGAGCACATAGAAGATTTGAATATAAAGGTATTGTAAATGGTGCAAGAATATATGATGACTATGGTCACCACCCAACAGAAGTTTTAGCAACTGCTAAAAGTTTAAATAATAAAAAATACAATAAATCTTGGGTAGTATTTCAGCCACATACATATAGCAGAACTAAAAATCTATTAACAGATTTTGCAAAGGCTCTAACAAATTTTGATAATATATTAGTTCTAGACATATATGCTGCAAGAGAGACAAATACCTACAATATTAGTTCTCAAGACCTTACAAACGAAATAAAAAAATTAGGAAAACAAGCTTTATATATAAAAGACTTTAATACATGTGTAAATTATTTAAAAGACAATGTACAAAATAATGATATAATTATTACTTTAGGTGCTGGAACTGTTACTGATATAGGACCTATGCTTTTAAAAGCATAGGCCCTATGTGTTTTTTTATTAAAAGCTTATATTTTTAATTTGTTTCTATTTTAAAAATTGTGTTTACTTTAATAAACATATTTTAAAACTTTAAATTAAGATGTTGCCTTCATTTGTTTAATCATAATATCCCCAAAAACTCCATAACCTTCTAGTGAATCATTTACTAAAACATGAGTTACAGCACCAATAAACTTTCCATTTTGAATAATTGGTGAACCACTCATTCCTTGAATAATTCCACCTGTTTTATCTATTAATCTTTGATCAGTTACTCTAATTTTCATACTCTTATTGTCTGAATTATTATTTTTAAAAATTTTTTCTATTTCAATTTCATACTTTTCAGTTTTTCCATTTTCTAAAGTACATATTATATATGCTTTTCCCAGCTGTATCTCATCTCTTAATGCAACTTCCATACTATTACTTGCATTTATATTTAATGCACTTACATTATCTACTGTACCATATATACCAAATTTAGTATTTTTAGTAATAGTACCTATAGTTTGTTGGTTATCTATTGTTCCTTGTATTCTTCCCGGATTACCATTTTCACCTTTTGTAATATTTAAAATCTTTGTTGTAATAAACTCACCAGAGGCAATATCAATTAGTTGTGATGTATCTATATCTACAATTCCGTGCCCTAAAGCTCCAAAAGATTTAGTCGTAGGTTCATAAAATGTAACCGTTCCAACACCTGCTGCACTATCTCTTACCCATAAACCTAATTTATATTCAGCACTACCTGTTTTTATAGGTGTAATACTACATTCTAAAGTTTCATTATTGTGCAAATATTCTATATTAAGTCTATTTCCTTGAGAGTTATTTACAGTTTCTACTAAATCTTCTGTATCAAAGATTTCTTTATCATTAATAGCTATAATAGTATCACCTTCAGCTATCCCAGTATTTTCATATGGTTTATATTTTTTATTATCTTCTCCTTCAATTTCAGACATACCAACAACCAAAACACCATTTGTATATAACTTTACACCTGCAATATTTCCTAAAGGAATAACTTTTGTTTTTGGTATTACATCAACATTTATGTCTTTTAATGTAATATCATTAAATAGGCTAACACTAATCTTTTTAGTTCCACTTCCACTAACTTTATTTTGTGAATCACTAGAAGAAACCTCGACTACATCATTTTCATTTATCAAATTGACATTTATCCCTAAAATTGTCTTTAAATTAATACTTTCACCTTCCATAACAATTAAATTATCAGGGTAATTTGTAATTACTAATGCATAAATATATACTATTATTATAATACTAAGCAAAATTGTCCTTTTTATAAATTTTTTCATAAAATTCACCTTTATTTTATTATTAACAAATTGATATTTTGATATTCAAAAATTGAAAAAAAATTTAAAATGAACTTTTTAGAAAAATGCTTTAGATTGGTACAGCAGTTGGAGA
>CAKNNA010000018.1 GCA_930989765.1 uncultured Clostridium sp.
AAGAAAAACTCAAATATTATAAAAATGCATTCAGATTTTTCTTCACAAAATTTCATATATACTAAAAATTTGAGAAACACTTTTATAGTAATAATTTTAATTATGGTACTTTTAATTGTAAGAATTGGTTTCCTTCAATTTGTAGAAGGAAGTTACCTTAAAGAACTTGCATATAATCAGCAAGCAATAAACCAAATTATTAGCCCTAAACGTGGAAATATTTATGATAGTACTGGGCAAATTCTTGCAACAAGTGCACAAGTTGATACAATAACGATAAACCCAAAAAGTATAAAAGGCAAAAATGATGAAGAAACAAAGGCATTAAAAGAAAAAGTAGCACAAGGATTATCAGAAATTTTTGAATTAGATTATAATGAAACACTAGAAAAAGTAAATAGTACATCACAAGTAGAAACAATAGCAAGAAAAGTAGAAAAAGATAAGGTTGATAGTTTAAATAAATGGATGGAAGAAAATAAAATATCTACAGGAATAAATATAGATGAAGATACTAAAAGATATTATCCAAAGAATAATCTTTTATCTCATGTACTTGGTTTTTGTGGATCTGATAATGATGGAATGTATGGAATTGAATATGAGTGGAATAGAACACTTGCTGGAACACCAGGTAAAATTGTAAGTTCAAAAGATGTTAATTCACAAGAAATTCCAAACACAGAAGAATCATATATAGCACCTGAAAATGGAAGTGATATAACACTTACAATAGATGTAAAAATTCAAACAATAGTTGAAAAATATTTAAAACAAGCATGTATTGATAATGAATGTTCAAAAGGTGGATCTTGTATAGTTATGGACCCAAAAACAGGCGATATTTATGCTATGGCAAACTATCCTGATTTTGATTTGAATAATCCTGATACACCAAACGAGACACTAGCAGCTACATATGACACATTAAATGCAGAAGAAAAAAGTAATGCACTATTTTCAATGTGGAAAAATAAAGCAATATCTGACATTTATGAGCCAGGATCAGTCTTTAAACTAATTACTGCATCTGTAGCATTAGAAGAAAATATAACAGAAGCAGATATTGAAAAAGATTTTAATTGTATAGGATATGAAAAATTTGAAGATTCAAGTAGATCTAAGCCACTTACAATAAACTGTTGGAAATACTATGATCCTCATGGATACCAAACTTTAACAGAAGCTCTAGAGAATTCTTGTAACCCAGCATTTATGCAACTTGCAGCTAGAATAACAGCACCAACATTATATAAATATTACCATGCATTTGGTCTTTTTGATAAAACAGGAATAGACCTTCCAGGTGAATCAAATTCTGTTATTTTAGACTTAGATAAAGTAGGAGAAGTAGAACTTGCAACAGCAGCATTTGGACAAAGGACAGTAAATATTACACCACTTCAAATGATTACAGCAGTATCAGCAATTGCAAATGATGGTATTTTAATGAAACCTAGAATAGTTAAACAAACAACAAACACAGATACAGGAGCTGTTACAACTATAGAGCCTACTCAAGTAAGACAAGTAATATCAAAAGAGACTGCAGATACAATGAAAAGCATGATGGAATCTGTTGTAGTTAATGGAACTGGTGGAAGGGCAGCAGTTAGTGGATATTCTGTGGGAGGAAAAACAGGTACCTCAGAACCAATAGAAGGAAGTGAAGAAGAAGGATATGTTTCTTCATATATAGCTATTTCTCCAGTTGAAGATACTAAAGTAGTTATTTTAGTAACATTATTCGACCCACAAAATGAAAAAAATGGTCATAATGGTGGACAAATTGCTGCACCAGTGGTATCACAAATGTTAACAGAAATTCTACCATATCTTGGAGTACCATCAAATGAAGAGCAAAACACAACAAATACAGAGAATTTAATAACTGTTAAGGATATTAGAAATAAAACAATAACAGAAGCTGAGAAAATTTTAAATGACTTAGGTTTAAAAACAAAAATAAACACAACTAATGATAAAAATAGTACTATAGTTGTAGATCAAGTTCCAAAACCAGGAGTAGCGCTTTCTAAAGACTCTGTAGTTGTATTATATGATGAAGATAATAGTGTTAGAACATCTGTTACAGTACCGGATTTAACTGGAAAAACAGCACAGCAAGCAACAAGTATACTTAAGAACTTAAATTTAAATATTTCAATTACTGGCTCAGGGGGAGTCGTCTCTCAAGATCCAGCTAAAGAAACTAAAGTTGAAGAAGGAACTGTTATAAATGTTACTTTATCTTCAACAAATAAAGATACACATTAAAATAAATATACGAAAATATAATTAAATATAAACAGCTAGAAATAACATTATCTAGCTGTTTTAAATTTTATATACAAATATTGTAATTTGTTATAAAATTTGCTGTTCTTAATAACTTATAATTGTTTTTGTATAAATGAAAAACTTTTGATTTATATATTGAATTTAATAAATTATATTTAGAGCAATAAAATTTTAAGATTATTAATATTATCCATTTATATAGAAAAAAGTTAAAATAAAATTTTTTATAAGATTTTTTCATTTTTCCAATATAAATCAATTAGTCTGTCTAATTTCTTTATTTTATAGTTTAGTTTCTTTACTTTTTCACATTCATCATAATTTTGTCCTTTTAAGTATGTCATCCATTGCTCTTCGCCGAGTCATTGTTTCTAAAAAATTTGATTGAAATTTCTCTAATTCTAATATATGTAGCTCTATATCTTCTTGTGAACTAATTTGAGATGGGGTAGATATAAATATTTTTTTATGATAGCAAAAAGAACTGTAATAATTTGAATCAAGTATATTTATAGTTTTAGTTTTTGAAATTTTTCTATTATCTTCATATTCAATCTGGTTTGTATGTATTTGGCAATAATACATAAGAAGTTTTGTTTGTATATATATGCCATCTAATATTTGTATGCCAACATTTAATTCTTCATTTTCATTTGTTGTTATTCTTACATCAGCTATTCCAAAATTTTCTTCTGATGGAAGATATTTAGCCCTTTTTTCTAAATATGGATTTAAAAATATTTTTTCGATTTTAATATTTAGAATGGCCTCGATAAAATTTTGCAGGATATCTAAACTGTAGTTTGAATTTAAAACTTTTCTTAGAACAAAACTTCTTTTTGCTATAAATTTTTTGTTCATTTAAGTAATGCAATCCTCCTTTCTATTTTTTGTAATAAATTTTAAATTTCTAGAAGATATTTTTGACATATATTGATAAAAAAACGATAGAATTTAAACTAATTTGAATTTTAAATAAATAAAGAATTATAATTCATTTACTGTTAGTATAGTTTGTAAAGAACATTATGTCAATGTTTTTTTCAAAATTCTATAATGTTTTCATCGCAAAAAATGACAATATTAAAACTAAACAGTTATATTTTAACTTATATATTAGTTATTTTTTTTTGTTTTGTACACTAATAGTAAACAAGAATGAAGATAATGTTAAAACTAAATTAGGTATTGCAGATAAATTTTCAATATGTTATAATAAATTAAGATTGAAAAAAGGAGAAATATATGAATCAGATATTGGTAACAAAAAAATTATATATTACACCAGAACTGAAACGCAAAAAGAAAGCATATAAATTTGATTTTATAATATCAATTTTTCTAATTTGTATATTAGCTTCATGTTACATATATGCAGAATATGACAGAAATAAAAATGAAGCTATTTCCAGAGAAGTTTTAGCAAATTTAAGTATAGAAGGTCAAGATAATACAGTTGCAAATACAGATATATTAACTGTAATTTTAAATAGTACAGAAGAAGATGAAGGATATACAACAATTAGAGAAAAAGAAGAGGTAGCTGAAACACCAACAGAAAGTCAAACCGGAACTAGTGTGCAAAGTAATGAAAATAGCATTAATAAAAATGTTTATGAATATAATAATTCAGCATATGGTTATAATTACGCAAAAGTAGGTAGTATATCTATTCCAAAAATAGGTGTAAATTACTCAATAGTTAAAGGAGCAACTGGTACATTAGAAGAAACAGAAGCACTTCTTAAAATGTCACCTTGTGAGTTTTGGGGATATGGAATAAATGAGGTTGGAAACTATTGTATTACAGGGCATAATTATAGAAATAAAAAATTTTTTAGCAAAGTCCCAACATTAGTAAATGGAGACATAATTGAAATTACCGGAAAAGGTGAGACAGTAAAATATGCAGTTTATGATAAATATGAAGTAGACCCAAAAGATAATAGCTGTACAAGTCAGCTTACAAATGGAAACAGAGAAATTACTTTAATTACTTGTACAGACGATAGCTCAGCAAGAGTAATTGTAAAAGCAAGAGAAGTAAAAGGTTAAAATCATTTTATATCAGTATTAAAGCGTTTTTAATAGTATAGATAAAAGTTTGTTTAAAACAATTTTTATCTATACTTTTTTAAATTTAAATAAAAATATTTAAGTTTTAGTTAATTGTTGTACTTGTTGCACCTGTTCCTACAACATCTTCTTGTAAAGAACGCCAAGTATTACATCCAACAATTCCATCTGCAGCTAAACCTCTTGAACGTTGATAACTAATTACAGCATTTTGAGTAGCCGGACCAAAAATCCCATCTAAGCCATTAGTTCTATATCCCAATGTATTTAAATCATCTTGAGCAATTAATACATAATTACTAAGGCTTCCTCTTCTTATAGTAGGGTAACCTCCTGTGCTACAGGCTGGTTTGCCGAAATCTTTTGTCAAAATGTACCCATGTAGGTGTAAGATTAATTGGTTCGACATATGACCATACTCCAGAATCATTTGCACTATTCCATAAACGAGTTCTTTGCACTTGAGTTAATCTCTGCCCAACATCAAATGCTACACCAGCATAATGTTGACTTTGGTTTCCGTGTCCACCTTCATAAGGTCTTTTAAATGCAAAACCAACTGGTATAGGAGCACCGAAAATATATCTTTGACTATTCCAGCTTTGCATACATCTTTTTGTTGTCCATAATATATTACTTTTGCTTGAACCTCTAAATTCTCTTACTCTTAATGTTCCATTTGTATTATATGGCATTGGGTCAGCTTCATTCCTATAATAGGTTTCCATTCTATCTGTATCATTATTAAATACCAATATTTTTGCCATAAAAAATAATCCTCCCAAAAAAAGTATTTTTATATAATATGAAAGGATTAAATTTTTGTTACTATTATAATTTCAAAATATTGAATTTAATAATCTAAATTATCATAAAGCAAATCAGAAAGTCTTCCAAAATCATTAATAGTTAAATTTTCAGCTCTTATATTTTTAGGTAAATTTAAATCATTTAAAACTTTAATTCCAAAATCTTTAGAAGGAAAAATTTTAGAATTTGTAAGAGAATTTAGCAAAGTTTTTCTCCTTTGCATAAAACTATTTTTAATAACTTTAAAAAGAAAAGACTCATTTTTAACTAAAATTGCAGGTGAAGTTCTAATATTTAATTTTATTACTTCAGAAGTAACATCTGGCTCAGGAATAAAAGAAGTATTAGGAACTTCTAATATTTTTTCAGCAACAGAATAATAATATACAGTATATGTAATTGCACCACAATTTTTATCTCCAGGAATACAGGTCAATCTATCTGCAACTTCTTTTTGAATCATAACAGTAATACTTTCTAAATCTAACTTTTCTTCTAAAAGTTTCATTATAATTGGTGTAGTTATATAATAAGGTAAATTTGAAACTATTTTAGCACTTTGTATATTTTTAAATTTTTTTGCTTCAGAAATTAATTCAGAAATATTTGTTTTTAAAACATCCAAATTTAAAACTTGGAAATTATCATATAAATAAAATCTGTCATTTAAAATACTTACCATTTTAGGATCTAGTTCAATACATATAACTTTACCAGCTTTTTCTAATAAAAAAGAAGTTAAAATACCTAGACCTGGACCTATTTCTATTACAAGGTCATTTTTAGTTATATTACTACAATCTATAATCTCATTAATAACATCCATGTTTATTAAAAAATTTTGACCTAGATTTTTATTGGCTTTTATATTATATTTTTTCATTAAAAATTTGGTTTCTTCAATAATATTTTGCATGATGTATCTCCTTTTTGATATATTATACTTAAAGTTTAGAAAAATATCAAGATATTTATTATCAATGAAAAAGCTAAAATGTGCGGTAATGCTCTTAACCTAAATTAGCATTACCGCACATAAAAATACTACTAATTACAAAATTACATCATCTCTATTACTATATTTTTCATATTTAGATAAATTATCTTGCATATTAGGTATATTATTTTTTTCTTTAGAAGAATCTTGATATTTAATCAATTCTTTAGTAAGAAATTTAATCAAATTTCTATTATAATCATTCAAAAGGTAATAATCTTGCAAAAAAGATTCATCAACCATATTATATGTTAAAGGAGCATCCTCTTGAATTGAATCATTAAAAAGAAAATCTGAACTGATATTAAGAGCTTTACATAGGTTAACTATAGTAGTAGCACTTCCAAAAGCAAGGCCACGCTCTAATTGGCTTATGTATCTTGTAGAAAGTTTCAATTTTTCAGCAAGTTGTTCTTGAGTATAAGGTGTTTTTGATCTAGCAAGTTTAATCTTTTTTCCTATACTTTTTCTAATTTTTTCTTCAGTTTGGATATTGGCATGTTTACTCATAAATAGACCTCCTTTATTAAACTTTAGTATAACAAGGACAAAACCAAAGTTAAATGAACTAAATGTACAACTAGATAGAAGAAAATAGAAACAATGTATCCAATAAATAGAAGTAATAATACAAATTATCACTCACAATATGAATTAAATAAATGACAAAATCTTAAAAACAATTGAAATATAGGGATAATATAAGTTTGTAAGATAAGATAAAAAAATATTTTGAAAAATTAAAAAGAATTTAAAATTTTTGCAATCATTTTCACTAAAAAATCATGAAAACATTCTCCAAAAATTTTACATAAGAAATTATAATGATATTTTGAGTTTTAACTGCTGTTTTTAAGATTATAAATTACATTCTAAAGACTTTTTACAATAATAAAAAATATAAATTGTAAAAACAATATAAAAAAATTAAAAAAAATTCTTAAAAACACTTGAAAAATATAAAAAGTTATATTAAAATCTAAATGAAGTGGTAGAAAGTGTCACGAAGTGGTAAAATTTATAAAGAGGTGAAATCAATTTGTTAATGGGTGAATATGAGCATTCACTAGATGCAAAAGGAAGATTAATAATGCCAGCCAAACTAAGACAAGATATAGGAGATAAATTCATTTTAAGCAAAGGCTTAGATGGATGTCTATTTGCATTTTCAATGCAAGAATGGCTAAACTTCGAAACAAAATTAAAATCACTTCCACTATCAGATAAAAATGCTAGAAGCTTTGTAAGGTTTTTTTTAGCAGGAGCCACAGAATGTGAAATAGATAAACAAGGAAGATTTCTAATTCCAAATAATTTAAGACAAGTTGCAAAATTAGAAAAAGAAGCAGTCATAATTGGAGTTGGAACAAGACTTGAAATATGGAATAAAGAAATTTGGCAACAATGTGATGAAAATATATCAGCAGAAGAAATAGCAGAAAATATGGCAAATTTAGGAATATAGATTTGTATATAACTTGAAAAAGTTTATATAAAAAACTAAAGAAAAACAAATTATAAACAAAAGATAAATTATAAAAAGAAAACAAAAGAAATTTATACAAAAGAAAAAATAAAAAAACTATAGATAAAAAGATTAAAAACAAAAGATAAATTTACAAAAGACAAAATCCATAAATAAAGTAAAAATAAAAACAAAAGAAGATAAATCTTAAGAAAAAAGCAAAAAAAACCAAAAGATAAAAACAAAACATATGATAAAAAAGATCACTATATAAAAACAAAAAAGCATTACAAAAGAAACAAAAAAACCAAAAGAAAAAGCAAAAAATAAAAGCAGCTGGTAAATTTTTTTGCCAGCTTAAATAATTTTAAGAGGTGAGATTTTGGAATTTAATCATAAACCAGTAATGTTAAAAGAATGTATAGAAGGTCTTAATATAAAACCTAATGGAATATATTTAGATGGCACACTTGGAGGTGCAGGGCACAGCATAGAAATACTAAATAGGCTAAGCGATAAAGGAATACTAATAGGAGTAGATAGAGACGAAGAAGCACTAACAGCAGCAAAAAAGAGCTTGGCAGAATTTAAAAACGTAATTTATGTACATGATAATCATGATAATATAAAACAAATTTTAGAAAATTTAAAATTCGAAAAAATAGATGGAATATTATTAGACTTAGGAGTTTCATCATATCAACTTGATGAAAAAAACAGAGGTTTTAGCTACTTAGGAGAAAATGAGTTAGACATGAGAATGGATAAATCTCAAAAATTAACAGCAAAAGAAGTTATAAATACATATAAAGAAGAGAAATTAGCACAAATCATATTTGAATATGGAGAAGAAAGATTTTCAAGACAAATTGCAAGAAGAATCTGTAATCAAAGAAAAATAAAACCTATAGAAACAACAAAAGAATTAGTAGAAATAATAGAAAAATCAATACCAAATTCAAAGAAAAAAGATGGACATCCTGCAAAAAGAACATTCCAAGCAATAAGAATAGAAGTAAATAATGAAATAAAACCATTATATGATACAATCTTAAATTGCATAGATGTTTTAAATGAAAGTGGTAGACTATGTGTTATAACATTTCATTCATTAGAAGATAGACAAGTAAAAAATGCAATGTTAAAAGCAACTGGAAGATGTACATGCCCAAAAGATTTACCATATTGCACATGTGGTGCTAAGACTCTTGGAAAAATAATAACAAAAAAACCAGAAATACCAACAAAAGAAGAAATGCAAGAAAATTCAAGAAGTAAAAGTGCAAAACTAAGAATTTTTGAAAAAATATAAAACTAAAGATAAAAACTAAAAAAACATTAGATGGGAGGTGATAACTTATGGCAAAAGTAAATTATCAGTATGAAACAAGTCCAAGAAAAATAGATCCAAATTATAGCAAAAAAAATAAAAAACAAAAAGAAGAAAAAAATAGAAAATTAAAAGTAGTAAAAGACATACCAAGGCAAGATGTAAAAATCTCAGAAAAACAACGAAAAAAACAAATAAAATTAACAATAATTGCTTTGGCTGCAATAGCAGTATTATTTACCATATGTTATCAAAACTCTCAAATAAATGTAAAATTTAATCAAATACAGTCTCAAAAAAAAGAACTTGCAACACTTAAAAAAGAAAATGAACAAACAGAAGTAAATATAGAAAATAGTTTAAACTTAAGTAATATAGAGCAACTTGCAAAAGAAAAATTGGGAATGAGTAAATTAACAAATAAGCAAACAGTATATGTTACACTACCAAAAAAAGACTATATCGAATCTGCTTCTGAAAAAATAGTAATAAATGAAGAAGAGGAAGAAAGTAATTGGTTTATAGATTTAATAAAAAAAATAATAGGAGAAAAATAGAAATAAAATAATAAAAATAAAGCACTTCTAATAAATATAATTAGAGGTGTTTTTATATGGTTATAACTAATTTATCAACAAAAAAAAGAATGAGAAATGTATTGTTTATTATATTTATATTAATAATATTGTTAATTACAAGGTTAACAGTAATACAAATAATAGATTATGAAAAACTATCAAGTATGGCATATAATCAGCAAACATTAGATAGAAGCATAAACCCAAAAAGAGGAACTATATATGACAGAACAGGTCAAAATATCTTAGCAGTAAGTAGTACAGTAGAAACAGTAACAGTAAACCCAGGAAACATAGAAAAAGAAAACAAGGAGAAGGTTGCAAAAATATTATCAGAAACTTTTGAACTAAATTATGAAGATGTGCTAAAAAAAGTAAATAAGAGAAGTTCTATAGAAACAATAGCAAAAAAAGTAGATAAAGAAAAAACCGATAAATTAAGAGTTTGGATGGAAGAAAACAATATAACTACAGGAATAAATATAGATGAAGACACGAAAAGATATTATCCAAACAACAATTTAGCATCTCAAATAATAGGATTCTGTGGGAGTGATAATCAAGGTTTAGATGGAATAGAAGCTAAATATGATGAGGAATTGTCAGGAACAAAAGGTGCAATAAAAAGACATACAGATGCAAGGGGAGGAGAAATAGGAGAAGAAGGAGAAGAATATGTATCTGCAATAGATGGTAATGATTTAATATTAACTATAGATATGACTATACAATCAATAATAGAAAAACATCTAGAAGAAGCATGTATAGACAATAAATGCACAGATGGTGGAAACATTGTAGTAATGAATCCTAAAAATGGAGAAATACTCGCAATGGCTACATATCCAAGCTATAACTTAAATGAACCATTTGAAGCATACACAGATGAATTAAAAGCAAATTGGGCAAATATGGAAAGCAAAGAAAAAACGGAAAAATTGCAAGCAGTATGGAGAAATAGAGCAATAACTGATACATATGAGCCAGGCTCTACATTTAAAACAATTACTGCATCAGCAGCACTAGAAGAAGGAATAGTAACAGATATAGATAAAGAAGGAGAGTTTACTTGTACAGGAGGAATAGAAATTGCAGGAGTTAGAATAAAATGCTGGAGATATTATAGGCCCCATGGTGCAGAATCTTTAAGGCAAGCTCTAATGAATTCATGTAACCCAGTATTTATAGGATTAGGTCAAAAAATAGGAGTAACAAAATACTTTGAATATTTAAAAAAATTTGGATTACTTGAAATAACAGGAGTAGACCTTCCAGGTGAAGCAAATAGTATTTTCATAAAACAAGAAAAAGCAGGACCAGTAGAACTTGCAACAATAAGTTTTGGCCAAAGGTTTGAAATAACACCAATTCAGCTTGTAACAGCAGTATCTGCAATAGCAAATGGAGGAAACTTAGTAACACCTAAAATTGTAAAAGAAATAGTAGACAGCAAAACAGGAGAAAAAACAGAAACTGAAAATAAGATAAGAGGAAATGTAATATCTAAAGAAACATCTGAAAAAGTTTTAAGTATGATGGAAAGTGTTGTATCAGAAGGAACTGGAAAAAATGCAAAAGTTGCAGGCTACAGAATAGGAGGAAAAACTGGAACATCAGAAGATGGGGTAAATACAAATAAATATGTTACATCTTTTTTAGGAGTAGCACCAATAGAAGATCCAGAAGTTGTAATGTTAATAACATTATATAACCCAACAGGGGAAGGAGGACACCAAGGAGGAGGTGTTGCAGCACCAATAGGAGGTCAAATTTTTAGTGAAATATTACCATATTTAGAAGTAAGTCAAGGAAACCTTGATGAAATAGAAGCGATAGAAGAAGTAAAAGTACCAGAATTAACAGGAAAAACATTAAAAGAAGCAAAACAAATAGCAAAAGAAGCAGGAATAAACATAATTATAGAAAATGAGACAGAAAATTTAAATGAAGAAACTGCTATAGTAAAAAAACAAACGCCAAGTGCTGGGATAACAATTAATAAAGGAACTAATATATTTATTGAAATAGAACTTTAAGGAACGTCCCCAAAGTTCACAAATTGCCATCTATCTCCATCCCCATCACAATCTGGAACAGGTTTTAAATGACCATTTCATAAAATTTTCGAAAAAATCTATACAAAATAGGCAAATAGTTATATAATAATAAAAATTAAAGGAATAAATTTTCTTTTAATATATAAATATATAATAAGTAAAAATGAAGGGAATGATTCTAAATGGAATTAAAAAAATTATTAGTTGGAATTGATGGAATTAAAGCTAAAGGAAATTTAGATATAGATATTGAAGCAATTGAAAGTAACTCAAAAAACATAAAAAATGGTTATGTATTTGTAGCAATAAAAGGATATAAAGAAGATGGACATAAATATATAAATGAAGCAATAGAAAATGGTGCAGTAGCAATTGTTATAGAAGAAGGATGTGATATTAAATCTATCAATGTAAAAGAAGATTTAGTAATCATAATGGTAAAAAATACAAGAGAAGCTTTAGCAAAAATGTCAGCTTCATTTTATGGAAACCCATCAACAAAGTTCAAACTAATAGGTATTACTGGAACAAAAGGAAAAACAACAACAACATTTATGATTAAACAAATAATGCAAGAAGCAGGAAAAAAAGTTGGTTTAATAGGAACAATAGCAACATACATAAATGATGAAAAAATAACAGAAAATGATAGAACTACACCAGAGAGTATAGAACTTCAAAAAACATTCAAGAAAATGGCAGATGAAAATGTAGAAATAGTAGTTATGGAAGTTTCATCACAAAGTATAAAATTACATAGAGTTGATGGAGTAAATTTTGATATTGTAATATTTACTAACTTATCAGAAGATCATATAAGTCCAAACGAACATGAAAATATGCAAGAATACTTTAATACTAAGCTTGAGCTATTTAAAATGTGCAAAACAGGAATTGTAAATACAGATGATTTATATGGTGCTAAAATTCCAAATTTATTCCCTGAAAATGATATAATGACATATGGAATAGATAATTATGCAAAATTACTTGCAAAAGATATAACAGTAACAAATTCATATGTTGACTTTAAAGTAAAATTAACAGACAGAAACGAAAGAGTAAAAACAGGAATACCAGGAAGATTTAGTGTGTATAATTCACTTGCAGCTATATGTGTTGCACAAAAATTTGGTATTTCTAAAGAAGTAATACAAAAAGCATTATGGGAAGTTAGAGTACCAGGAAGGTCTGAACTTGTAGTAAGTAATGAAGAAAAGACAGTAATGATAGATTATGCACATACTCCTGAAAGTCTAGAAAATATATTGCAAGCAATAAAAACATATACAAGAGGAAGAGTAATATGTGTATTTGGATGTGGAGGAGATAGAGATAAAAAGAAACGTCCAATGATGGGAGAAGTTGCAGGAAAAGTTGCAGACTATACAATAGTAACATCAGATAATCCAAGGGGAGAAGATCCTAAGAAAATAATAGAAGATATAAAACAAGGAATAAATAAAACAAAAGGAAAATATGAAGTAATTGTTGACAGAACATTAGCAATAAAAAAGGCTCTTACAATGTCAAAAGAAAGAGACATTGTGCTATTAGCAGGTAAAGGACATGAAATGTATCAAGAAATAAAAGGAAAAAAAATACCATATGATGAAAGAAAAATAATTAAAGATTATATAGCAGAATTAGAAGAAAAAAATAAACTAAAAGAAGAAAAAAGTAAGCTAAAAGAAAAAAACGAAAAAATAGACAATCAGAATTAAAAAAGTAATTAAACATAATAAAATACAAATAAAAGAAAAATAAATTTTAAATATACAAGACAGAAAGGTTTGAGAAATTTGAATTTTGAGATAAAAATACTGCTGATAACTTTTATAATATCAGTTATATTAGGAACAATAATTATACCAATATTAAAAAAATTAAAAGTAGGTCAAATGGAAAGGGATGATGGGCCAGCATCACATTTAAAAAAACAAGGAACACCAACAATGGGTGGAATCATTATAATAATTGCAATGTTAATATCAGTAGTTGGAACATATACATATATGAATATAACAGGAAGTAGTGAAGTATCTAAAAGAATAATTCCACTGATGATAATAACAATAGGATTTGGAGTAATAGGTTTTATAGATGATTATAAAAAATTAGTATTAAAAAATACAGAAGGATTAAAACCAAGCTATAAAATGCTTGGATTATTAATCATATCAGTAATATATGTTCTTTTTTTAACACAAGGCCTAAAAATTGGAACAGAAACTTATATACCAATAATAAAAGAAACAATAAATATGCCTTTATATATCTACATCCCATTTGCAATAATAGTAATTTTAGGAACGACTAATGCAATAAACCTAACAGATGGAGTCGATGGACTTTCTTCTAGTGTTTCTACAATAATAATAACAACACTTACAATAATTGCAATTATGCTTGGAATAAGTGAAGCATCTATATTTGGAAGTATTGTAATTGGTGCAACACTAGGATTTTTAATGTTTAATTTGCACCCAGCAAAAGTTTTTATGGGGGATACAGGTTCACTTCTTTTAGGGGGAGTTATCTCTGGATTAGCTTTATACTTAAAAATGCCATTATTACTATTAATAATAGCATTAATCCCAGTAATAGAAACTCTATCAGTAATAATTCAAGTAGCATATTACAAAAAAACAGGAAAAAGAGTATTTAAAATGGCACCATTACATCATCATTTTGAATTATCAGGTTGGAAAGAAAATAAAGTGGTAATTGTATTTAGTATAATAACATTAATTTTATGTATTATTGGATTAAAAGTAATATAAATACTAAATTAAAAATGTAAATACAAAAGTTTTAAAATATGCATAAATAGGAGGTTAGCATAAATGACAAAAACTAAAGCAAAACCAATTGAAAAAAATATGCCTAAAAAGAAAGCAGGAAAATTTTCAAGTTTTGTAAATAATCCAATAGATTTTACATTATTAATAACTATAATATTATTACTAGGTATAGGGCTAATTATGGTTTTATCTGCAAGTTCACCATCTGCACTTGCAGAGCATGGAGATAGTTATCATTATTTTAAAAGACAGTTGATTTTTGGAATTTTAGGAATAATTTGCATGCTTGCAATATCCAAAATAGATTATAGATTTTATCAAAAATTTTACAAATCAGCATGGTGGATATCTTTAGCTTTACTAATTATAGTACTTATTATAGGAAGAGAGGTAAATGGTGCACAAAGGTGGATATATGTTACAGAAAGCTTAAGTGTCCAACCATCAGAAATAGTAAAATTCCTAATTATAATTTTTTATGCAGGAATGCTTACAAAAAACAGAGAACAATTACCAGAATTTAAAAATGGAATTTTAAAACATTTGGCAATGGTAGTGCCTCTAATAGTATTATTACTACTAGAGCCACACTTTAGTGCTTCAATGGTAATTTTAGGAATAGTTTGTATCATGCTTTTTGTAGCAGGTTGTAAATTTAAGCACTTTTTAGGATTAGGAACAATTTTAATTCCATTAATTATTATAGTTGCAATCTTGCAACCATATAGACTAGAAAGAGTTATAACATTTTTAGACCCTTGGAAAGATGCATCAGATACAGGATGGCAAGTTATACAAAGCTTATATGCAATAGGATCAGGGGGAATATTTGGTGTAGGTCTTGGAGACAGCAAACAAAAATATTTATATATACCAGAGCCACAAAATGATTTCATATTTTCAATAATAGGAGAAGAACTAGGTTTTATTGGCTCATCATTAATACTCATATTATTTGGCATATTAATTTGGAGAGGTGTAATAATTGCAATGAAAGCTCCAGACATGTTTGGAAGCTTAGTAGCAGTAGGAATAACATCACTTGTAGCAATACAAGTAATTATAAATATAGCTGTTGTAACATCTTCAATGCCAGCAACAGGAATGCCACTACCATTTTTTAGTTACCGGTGGTACAGCATTATTTATATTGCTGTGTGAAATGGGTGTATTATTAAACATATCCAGAGCAGTAGCTAAAAATAAATAGAGTATTAAACAATAGGTTTATAGGTAAATCCTAAAAAAACCTAAATATAGTATGTGAGGAATGAAATTGTTATGAAAGCAATAATTGCAGCAGCAGGTACAGCAGGTCACATAAATCCAGGTATTGCAATTGCAAATAAAATAAAAGAAGAAAATAAAAATTCAGAAATAATATTTATAGGAACAACAAGAGGGCTAGAAAATGATTTAGTACCAAGAGCAGGATATGAATTAAAAACAATAGATGCATATGGACTAAAATTTAAACCATCAATTGAAAATATAAAACAAATGATAAAAACAATAAAAGGAATAGGAGAAGCAAAAAAAATAATAAAAGAATTTAAACCAGATATAGTAATTGGAACAGGTGGGTATATATGTGGAGCAAGCATACTTGCTGCACATTCTTTAAAAGTACCAACATTATTACATGAAAGTAATAGTTACCCAGGAAAAGCAATAAAAATGTTAGCTAAAAAAACAGACACAATTTTAGTATCATTTAAAGAAGCAATTCCAAGAATAAAACATGCAAAAAAAATAGTATATACAGGAACACCAATTAAAATAAAAAAACAAGAATATACTAATGAAAAAAAAGAGCAAATAATAAACCAAATAGGATTAAATCAAGAAAAACCAATAGTACTAATATTTGGAGGAAGCCAAGGAGCGCAAAAAATAAATGAAGCAGTACTTATGATAATTCAAAACAAATTGAACAAAGATTACCAAATAATATGGGCAGCAGGACCAAAACAATATGATTTAATAAAAGAAAAATTGGAAGATATGAACAAAAATATAGCATTTTTAGAAAATACAAAAATAGTTCCATATATATATAATATGGAAGAAGTAATGAATATAGCAGATTTAATTGTATCAAGAAGTGGAGCTATGACAATAACCGAAATATCAAACTTAGGAAAACCATCAATATTAATTCCACTTCCAAATGTTAGCAACAACCATCAAATGTATAATGCAAAAGTATTAGAAAGTAAAAATGCGGCTAAGATTATAAAAAATGAAGAGCTTAATTCTGTGAATTTAAATGAGAGTATAAAAGAAATTGTTCTAAATAAAAATAAAAAAATGGAGATGGGGAAAAATGCGAGCAAAATTGCTACAAAAAATGTTGAAGATAAAATTTATAAAGAGATTTTAGAATTAGTAAAAAGTAATAAACAATAAGGAGAAAATTATGTTTAAAAATACTCAATCAAAAATTATTTTAATAATTTTTATAGCAGGTATACTAATAATAGGAGCTTTAGGAATCTCTTTTCTTGCATCAATAGAAAGTGTAACTAATAATTTAAATAGTATACAAGATGCAAACGAATTAGCAAATTATTTGCAAACAATAGAAACAAGAACAAAATATTCAATTGCAATCGTATCTATAGTTTTTACATTAATTGCAATAATTATTGCTACATATTTATCAAAATTTGTAATATATCCTTTAAATAAACTAATAAAAAGTGCAGAAAAGGCTACTAAAGAAGAGGTAATAAGTAAAAAGAAAGGAAAAAATAAAACAAATAAAACTGGTGAAGTAGAAGAACTAGATAATGTATTTGATGTAATGACTCAAGAATTAAAACAAAAATTAAGTGAAGTATCAACACAAAAAAATCAAATAGAAACAATACTACTACATATGACAGATGGAATAATTGCATTTAATAGGCAAGGAGAAATTATATTAATAAACCCAGCTGCCAAAAAATTATTAAGTATAAGACCAGAAGATGAAAATTTTGAAGATATATTCAAAAAATTTGACTTAGAGCTAAATATGGAAAAAATAATATATTTAGATAACTGGACTTCTACAGAGCAAAGAATAGAGGTAGAGGACAAGTTTGTAAATGTATATTTTGCACCATTTAAAGATGAACTAGATAGACCAGATGGAGTAATTGCAGTAATACAAGACATAACAGAACATGTAAAATTGGACAATATGCAAAAAGAATTTGTTGCAGATGTATCACATGAATTAAAAACACCAATAACATCAATAATGGGATATGCAGATACACTATTAGAAGGAGATTATGATGATGAAACTAGAATAAAATTTCTAAATGTAATAGCTTCAGAATCACGCAGAATGGCAAGACTTGTAACTGACCTTTTAACATTATCAAGATATGATAGTAATAAAAAGAAAACAAATAAAACTCAATTTGATTTAGGAGAACTTGTAAAAAAATGCCAAGAAAAACTTGCAATAGAAATAAAAAGAAAAAATCATGATGTAAAAAGTTTTGTAACAGCAGATGTACCACCAGTATATGCAGATAAAGATGACATAGAAAGAGTAATATTAAATATTTTAACAAATAGTATAAAATACACAAAAGAAAATGGAGAAATAAAAATATATGTTGGGTTTGTATATAATGATGCATATATAAAAATTTATGATAATGGAATAGGAATTCCAGAAGAAGATTTAAGTAGAATTTTCGAAAGATTTTATAGAGTAGACAAGGCAAGAACAAGAGAACTTGGAGGAACAGGTCTTGGACTTTCTATTGCAAAAGAAATTCTAGATAAAAATGGAGGTAGTATTGATATAAAAAGCGTTGTTGGTGAAGGAACTGAAGTTGTTATTAGGATTCCTACAAAATCATAAAAAGTTACAATTCACAGCTTAAAACAAACTTAAACACAAATTATCAAAAATGAATTGATAACTAAAAGAAAAAATAGTATAATAGAAAAGTGAAAATAAAATTCAAATATAAAAAAGCTACAAAGGAGAGATTAAATTGAAAATAAATCCAAAAGTTAAAGAAGTACTAGAATGGATATATTGTATAATAATTGCTATAATTTTAGCATTATTATTTCGCTACTATATAGGAACTCCAACTATAGTAAAACAAGTATCTATGAATCCAACACTTGTTGAAGGACAAAGATTATGGCTAAATAGATGGGATAGAACTATAAAAAAACTACCTGAAAGAGGAGATATAATTACATTTGAAGCACCTTCAAAAAAATCATACACACCAGAAGAAATTGATTTAGAAAATCCAATTGCAAAATATGAAAATGAGCCAACAAATATATTTAGTAAATTTACATATTATTGTCTAGAATGGGGAAAAGAAAGTTATATAAAAAGAGTTATTGCCTTACCTGGAGAGCATGTACAAATTAAAGATGGAAAAGTATATATAAATGGAGAAGAATTAGAAGAAAATTATCTACCTGATGGAATAGTAACAGATACCAAAAATAATGATAGACAAAAAGAATTTGACGATTTTATAGTTCCAGAAAATTGTGTGTTTGCAATGGGGGATAATAGAAGTCATAGTACAGATTGTAGAGCTTTTGGATGTATTCCATTAGAAAAAATAGAAAGTAAAGTAGCAATAAGAATATGGCCACTAGATTTATGGGGAAAGGTAGAATAAAAAAGCATGTATGAAAATATTATTGGAAATAATGAAATAAAAAAATACTTAATACAAGCATCAGAAACTGGTAAAATTTCTCATAGTTATTTATTTATAGGGACAGAAGGTATAGGAAAAAAACTATTTGCAAAAGAACTTGCTAAAAGTATTTTATGCTTAAATAAAGAAAAAAATTTAATTTGCAACAATTGCAAGTCTTGCATTGAATTCGAAAGCAATAATAACCCAGATTTTTATATAATAACTCCAGAAGAAAATAGTATTAAAATAGAGCAAATAAGACAATTACAAAAAAAAGCCTCAGAAAAACCAATAATATCTCAAAATAAAGTTTATATAATAGACGAAAGTGATAAAATGACAAAAGAAGCACAAAATAGCCTATTAAAAACACTAGAAGAGCCACCAGAATATGTTACAATAATTTTAATTGCACAAAATGAAAATGCAATTTTAAGCACTATAAAATCAAGATGTACAATAATACATTTTAAACCAATTATAAATAAAGAAATAAAAAAATTTCTAGAAAATAATTACAAATTAGAAAACATAGAAGAAAATATACTAAACTCATTTCAAGGAAGTATAGGAAAAGCAATAAGATTAAAAGATAAAAAAGAAGAACTTGATATAATATATAACATTATAAACGAAATTGAAAAAAAAGATATAATAGATCTAATGAAAATGGCAGAAATTCTATATAAAGAAAAAGAAGATATACAAGATATATTAGAATATATAAATACAATACTAATAGAAAAAGCAAAAACATCATATTTATATGCAGAATGCATAGAAATAGTAGAAGAAACAAAAAAAAGATTGAAAAGTAATGCAAACTATGATATGACAATTGATAATATGATATTTAGCATAAAAGAAAAAATAAGTTAAATATAAAAATTACAAAAAAATAGAAATAATTAACAAAAAATTAATTATAAATCAAGGAAGTAGGTAAAAAATTGAAAAATATAGTAGGAGTTAGGTTTAAAAAATTAGGAAAAATATATTTTTTTAATCCAAAATCATTAAAAGTAAAAAAAGGTGATAAAGTTATTGTAGAAACAACCCAAGGAGAAGAATATGGAGAAGTACTTATAGCAAATAGACAAATAGAAGATGATAAAGTGCTTGAGCCACTAAAAAGAGTAATAAGACTTGCAAACCATCATGACACAAAACGATTTGAAGAATGTAAAAAAACAGAAAAGGAAGCATTTAAAGTATGTGAAAAAAAGATAAAAGAACACAAACTTCCAATGAAACTAATAGATGTAGAATGCAAATTTGATGGTAGCAAAATTTTATTTTATTTCACAGCAGATGGAAGAATAGACTTTAGAGAACTAGTAAAAGACTTAGCAGCAGTATATAAAACAAGAATAGAATTAAGGCAAATAGGAGTAAGAGATAAAGTAAAAAGAATAGGTGGAAATGGTGTTTGTGGAAGAGAACTATGTTGTTGCACATTTTTAAGTGATTTTGAAGCAGTATCAATAAAAATGGCAAAAGAACAAAACATATCATTAAATCCATCAAAAATATCAGGAAATTGTGGAAGACTAATGTGTTGCCTAAAATATGAAGACAATGTATACAAAGAAAAATTAAAAAAATTACCTAATTTAGGAGCAATAGTAAAAACAGAAGACGGAGAAGGAGAAGTAGACGCAATAGAAACTTTAAAAGAAAGAGTAAAAGTAAAATTCAAAAATGAAGAAGGATATTTTTATAAAAGATATGATGTAAAAGACATAAAAGTTATAAAAGACGCAGTAGCAGAAAAAATAGATGAAGAAGAATTAGAACATCAAAAAGAATTAGAAGAACTAGAAAAATTAGAACAAGAAGATATAAAGCAAGAAGAAGAAATGTAAAAGAAAAACAAACACGAAATCAAACCAAAATAAATAAAAAGAAAGTAGCAAGAGGAGGTGAAAAAAATGGCATATAAGATAACAGATAAATGTATATCTTGTGGAGCATGTGCTGCAGAATGTCCAGTAGGATGCATATCACAAGGAGAAGATAAATTTGTAATAGACAAGTCAGCATGCATAAGCTGTGGAACATGTGCTGGAGTTTGCCCAGTAGAAGCACCAGAAGAAGAATAAGAAATGTATAAAATTAAGAGCATAAACCGTTATAATAATATAAAAGTTTATGCTCTTAAACATTTTGGCAAAAGTTATTCTATTTCAAACAAATTTGCAATGAATATTGACTTTTGTCTAATTTATGGTTATATTTTAATAAATTAAATAAGGAGGCCTTGTTATGAGCGAAGATAAAAAAAATTTAGAAGTTGTTTCAGGAGATGGCTCTAATTTAGACATTTCACCTGTTTATGAACATTTAAATGCCGGTAAGCCAAAAACTAATGATAAAAAGCCAAAAAATATTGTTATTCCTAAAGAATCAAATCATAAAAAAGAAGAAAAAAAGGAAGAATCTAAAAAATAATAAAAAGTTCATTAAGATTTGTAGCTAGAAAAATTATTTAAAAGCCCTCCTTGAGGTATTATTCACATCTTAAAGAAACTGCCATCAGGTTGTATTTTATAAAATTTATGTAATGACGAATGCGCAAGGAATAGATATACCCCTTCTTGACTTTAATTAAATGAGGGGGCACGGAAGAGTGAAGAGGCTCGTTTAATTAAAGTTTAGAAGGGGCCCGCTATGTATTAAGCCGAGGAATGGAATAAATTTTATAAAATACAACCTGATGGCAGTTTCTTTAAGATGTGAATAATACCTCAAGGAGGGCTTTTAAATAATTTTTCTAGCTACAAATCTTAATGAATTTCCCGCAAATTAAGCGTAGTTTTTTAAAAATATACTTGACACACATAGCATTTAGACATATACTAAAGCTATAATTTTTTATAAAAAAGGAGGCAAAAAATAATGGAAGACTTAATAGAAATTAGATGGCACGGTAGAGGTGGACAAGGTGCAAAAACAGCATCATTGTTACTAGCAGATGCTGCATTTAATACTGGAAAATATATTCAAGGATTTCCAGAATATGGACCAGAAAGAATGGGGGCACCAATTACTGCTTATAATAGAATTAGTACATCACCTATAACAATTCACTCTAACATATATAATCCAGACTATGTAGTAGTTGTTGATGATACATTATTAGAATCTGTTGATGTTACAGCAGGACTAAAAAATACAGGTGCAATTGTTATTAACACTACAAAATCTGAAGACTACTTAAAAAAAGTATTAAAAGGATATTCTGGATCTATATATACAATAGATGCAAGAAAAGTATCAATGGAAACTTTAGGAAAGTATTTTCCAAATACTCCTATGCTTGCTGCAATTGTTAAGGTAAGTAAAATTATGACAGACGAAGAATTTATTAATGATATGAAAGGTTCTTTTAAACATAAATTTGCAAAAAAACCAGAAGTAATTGAAGGTAATATGAAAGCTATAGAAATGGCATTAAAAGAAGTAAACAAAATTCAATAGAATTAAATATCTAAAAATAAATTTAAAACTAGAGATTTTTTAAAATTAAATCTCTAAAGGAGGTAAGAATGACAGAGATTAATCCAAATACCCCAATGGAAAAAATGACTATTGGTGGAGATATTTACAATGCTGGAAATGCAAAAGATTTTAAAACAGGAGATTGGAGAAGTATAAGACCTGAATTTCATGAAGACAAGTGTAAACAATGCGGTCTATGTTTCCCTGTTTGTCCTGAAAATGCAATACCAGTTGGAAAAGAAGATTTAAAAAGAAAAGATTTTAATTATGATTATTGCAAAGGATGTGGCGTTTGTGCAAAAGTTTGCCCATTTGGAGCAATTTCAATGAAGGAAGAAGGTGCAGATAGATAATGAGTATTAGAGAAAGATTAAGTGGTAATGAAGCAGCAGCAACTGCCATGAAACAAATAAATCCTGATGTAGTTGCAGCATTTCCAATTACCCCTTCAACAGAAATTCCACAATATTTTTCAACATTTGTTGATAATGGACAAGTAGATACAGAATTTGTTGCAGTTGAAAGTGAACATAGTGCTATGAGTGCATGTATTGGAGCAGAAGCAGCAGGAGCAAGAGCGATGACTGCTACATCTGCAAATGGTTTATCTTTAATGTGGGAAATGATATATATTGCATCAAGTTTAAGACTTCCTATAGTTCTATCTTTAGTAAATAGAGCAGTATCTGGTCCACTTAATATCCACAATGACCATTCTGATGCAATGGGAGTTAGAGATAGTGGTTGGATTATGATATTTTCTGAAAATAATCAAGAAGCATATGATAATACATTAATGGCTAATCGTATTGCTGAAAATGAAAATGTATTATTACCAATTATGATATGCCAAGATGGTTTTATAACATCACATTCAATTGAAAATATAGAACTTGAATCAGATGAAGAAGTAAAAAAATTTGTTGGCAAGTATCAACCAAAACATTATTTATTAAATGATAAAGAACCAATTGCTGTTGGACCTTTAGATGTTCAAAGTTATTTATTCGAACACAAAGCTCAGCAAGCAGAAGCTATGAAAGCTGCAAAAGATGTAATTCTACAAGTTTCAAAAGATTTTGAAAAATGGACAGGAAGACATTATGGTTTATTTGAAGAATACATGCTAGAAGATAGTGAAATTGCAATAGTATGTATGAACTCAACAGCTGGAACTACAAAAGCTGTTATAAAAAAATTAAGAGAAAAAGGAATAAAAGCAGGATTATTAAAACTAAGAGTATTTAGACCTTTCCCAGGAGAAGAAATAGCAGAAGCTCTAAAAAATCAAAAAGCTATAGCAATTTTAGATAAAGCAGATTCTCTAAATGCAGTAGGTGGAGCATTATTTGAAGATGTTACATCTAGTATGTATGTTAATAAAAATTTTGTACCATGTATCAATTATGTATATGGAATTGGTGGTAGAGATACAACAGAAAAAGATATAGAAAAAGTATATGAAGACTTACAGGAAATAGCAAAATCTGGAAAAGTAGAAAATCCATATCGCTACTTAGGATTAAGAAGGGAGGAAAAATAATATGGCATATAATTTAAAAGAAGTTATAGCATCAAAACCTTCACGTTTTACAGAAGGACATAGAATGTGTGCAGGTTGTGGAGCTCCACCTGTTGCAAGACATATAATGAGAGCACTAAAACCAGAAGACCATGCAGTTGTTTCTGTTGCGACAGGATGTATGGAAGTATCAACATTCATGTATCCATATACTGCTTGGACAGATTCATTTATACACACAGCATTTGAATGTGCAGCAGCTACATTATCTGGAGCTGAAGCTGCATATAAATCAATGAAAAAACAAGGCAAATTACCAAATGACAAACACACAAAATTTATAGCATTTGGTGGAGATGGTGGAACATATGATATAGGACTTCAATCATTATCAGGAGCAATGGAAAGAGGACACGACATGGTGTATGTGTGCTATGATAATGGAGCATATATGAACACAGGTATACAACGTTCATCAGCAACACCTAAATTTGCAGATACAACAACATCACCTGCTGGAACTGTTATTCCTGGAAAAATGCAATATAGAAAAGATTTAACTAAAATAATGGTAGGTCATCACTTACCATATGTAGCACAAACTCTAGCAATGACAAACTTCCAAGATTTATACCAAAAAGCTGAAAAAGCAATATATACAGAAGGACCAACATTCCTAAATGTAATGGCACCTTGCCCAAGAGGATGGGGGTACCAGACAGAAGATTTAATGAAAATAAATAAACTTGCAGCAGACACTTGCTTCTGGCCATTATATGAAGTAGTAGATGGTAAATATCATGTAACATATAAACCAGCAAAAAAATTACCAGTAGAAGAATTTTTAAAACCACAAAAACGTTTTAGACATCTATTTAAACCTGAAAATGAATGGATGATAAAAGAATTGCAAGATGCTGTTGATAAAAGATGGCAAGAATTATTAGATTTAGAAGAAATGACAAATAAAAATTAATTTGAAATATAAAAAACGAAAAAAGGAAAATAGCAATTATAAAAAATACTATTTTCCTTTTTAATAGTAAATTATTACTGTCTAGAAAGTAATTCCTTTTGCTTCTTCAATAAACCATGCAGATCCGCCATTATCTGTTTTTGTTTTATATGCATTAATAAAATTTCTAGGAAAATAAGATTTTCCTATTACATTCCGGTTATAGTTGAATCTATATCCATCTGCAAAATATAAAACAAACATTTTATACATTGTTCGGGACAAGTCAACATTACAGCAATCAAATTGCATGTTTAAATCTGATGCTTCAGAAATAGTAGAGAATATATCTTGCCTGATTATTTCTAGCGTTTTCCTTACATTTTGGAATAATGTATTATAAACGCTAATTTCATCATCAAGTTCATCAAGTTTTAGATTCGCTTTTTCTGTAGTTAAATCAGGTATCTTACTTGAGATTTCACTTGCTAATTTTGCAATTTCGCAAGAGGTATCCAAAATTTTGATACTTTCTCTTAAATTTTGATCATTCAAGAGATTTTTAAAATCTGAAATCTTTTCTTTACTTTGTATACTCCCTTCTATTTTGGCATACTCCTTATTTAGTTTTTCTAAATGGGATGCTAACTGTTCATATGTCTCATAATAGATGTTATACGACCGACATTTTGCCTCAAACAGATTTTGCAGATGTTTTTGCATTTGGTTTTGATTCATTAAGCTCATCCTTTCTATAAATGATTAAAATTTGTATTACATATATATTATAGCACCAAATTATGTAAAATTCAACATTTTTTGGTTTTTATATAGACAAATACTTATAGAAAACAAACTAAATAGAAAAGTTAATATTGACATAAATAAGAAAACTATGATAATATGTATAACAAAAAAAGGAAAAGTGAAAATAATATGGAAGAAAAGAAAATACAATCAATAATAGAATCAATTTTATTTGCCTCAGGAGCTGAAGTAAAGCTTCAAGAGCTAATGTTAATACTAGAAATACCAAGAGAAAAAATAGAAAATATAATAATGAAAATGCAAGAAGAATATAGTAAAGAAGAAAGAGGAATTGAAATTATAAAATTAGAAGATTCATATCAATTATGTACAAAAAAAGAAAATTATGAATATATATATCCAGTAATAGATAAAAGAGCAAAACCGAGCCTATCAACAGCAGCACTAGAAACACTTGCAATAATAAGTTACAACCCGAGAATAACAAGAGCAGAAATTGAATCAATACGTGGAGTAGAAGCAAAAGCAAGCTTATACAAATTACTTGAATATGGACTAATTACTGAAAGCCGGAAAAGCAGACTTACCCGGAAAGCCGATGACATATAAAACAACAAACGAATTTTTAAAAATGTTTGGCTATTCTTCACTAAAAGATTTACCAGAACTTCCAAAATATAAATTAGATTCTAACAAACAAATAATAATAGATGAAATACTACCAGAAGACCAAGAAAATGCACCAGAAATAAAACAAGAAGAAGAAAAAAGGAATTTAGAAGATTAAAATAAATAAATTTTAAAATAATAAAGTAAAAATATATAAGAAAAAGAAAGGTGGAAAATAAATGAAATTATCACAAACAGGAATGGGAACAACAAAATTAAGTAATATAGATGAAATGTATCCAGCCCAAAGTATATTAATGCAAACAGGGCAACTAGTTCAATATGGAGCAGGAATATTTGGATATAATACAATACCACTACTTGTAAGAAAAAACATAGAAAAAATAGTAGAAGAAACATTAAACAAATATGGATGTATAGAAGTACTTTTACCAACACTTCAACCAGACACAATATGGAAAAATTCAGGAAGATATGATGGGTATGTAAATGATGGAACAATGCTTATAACAGAATCAAACAAAGGAACATTCTGTTTAGCTCCAACAGGAGAAGAAGCAATGCTTGAATTTGCAAGAGAAAAACTAAAATCATACAAAAACATGCCAGTAACATTCTATCAAATAGGAGAAAAATACAGAAACGAAATAAGAACAAGAGGATACTTATTAAGAGGAAAAGCATTTCCAATGCTAGATGCATATAGTTTTGACCTAAATGAAGAAAACATGGCAAAATCATACAAAAATGTAAGAAAAGCATTTATAGAAATCTTTGAAAAAATAGGATTAGATGTAATAGTTATAGTTGCAGACAATGGAGCAATGGGAGGCAAAAAATCAGAAGAATTTATGCTAATATCAAGCCAAGGAGAAGACAAAATACTATATGATGAAAAAACAAAAATAGGGCTAAACACAGAAATACTAGAAAGACAAGACTATAAAGAATATTTAAAAAATGAATATGGAATAGAAGATATATCAAGCCTAAAAGAAATAAGAACAATGGAATTAGGTCACATATTCCAACTAGGAACAAGATATTCTGAAATGATGAATGGAAAATACATAAACAAAGAAGGAAATGAAAGCTTATACTATATGGGATGTTATGGAATAGGAATAAGCAGAACACTTGCAGCTTTATATGAAGAATGTCTAATAAAAGATAAAAAATATGGACCATGTGGATTTGTATTACCAGAATCAGTTGCACCATTTAAAGTGCAAATAGTGCCAAAAATAGAAAATGAAGAAAAAACAAGACTTGCAAATAAAATATATGAAGAATTAAAAAAGCAAGGAATAGATGCTATCTTAGACGATAGAGATACTCAAACAATGGGAGCAAAAATAAAAGACTGCAAAATACTTGGAACACCATACTTAATAGTAATAGGAGACAAACAAGAAGGAGAAACTGTAGAAATAGAAAATATGAAAACAGAAGAAAAAGTAACTATAAAAATTAGCGATATTCCAAAATTCTTTAAAAAATAAAATATCCCAAAAAGAAACATCCCTAAAAGGACAAAAAATAAAAAATCCCAAAAGAAATTATTTCTTTTGGGATTTTTTAACATTTTCTTTATAATTGCATTTTTAAAATTCACAGTTATTTGGAGTTCTTGGAAAAGGTATTACATCACGAATATTTTGCATACCTGTTAAATACATTAATGCTCTTTCAAAACCTAATCCAAAACCTGAATGAACACAACTGCCATATTTTCTTAAATCTAAATACCAGTCATAGTTTTCAAGTGGCATATTAAGTTCTTTCATACGAGTTATAAGTTTTGTATAGTTTTCTTCTCTTTGGCTACCACCGATTATTTCACCAATTCCAGGAGCTAAAAGGTCAGCAGCAGCTACAGTTTTTCCATCTTCATTTTGCTTCATATAAAATGCTTTTATTTCTTTTGGGTAATTTGTAACAAAAACAGGTTTTTGGAATACTTTTTCACATAAATATCTTTCATGTTCTGTTTGAAGATCAACTCCCCAAGAAACTTTGTACTCAAATTGGTCATTTGCTTTTTCAAGTTCTTTTATAGCATCTGTATAGGTTATTCTCGCAAAGTCTGAATTTATGACATTATTTAATCTGTCTAAAAGATTATTATCTATAAATTTACCGAAAAATTCCATTTCTTCAGGACAATTATCTAAAACATATTTAAATATATATTTAATCATATCTTCTGCAAGATCCATATCAGCATTTAAATCGGCAAAACAAATTTCAGGTTCTATCATCCAAAATTCAGCAGCATGTTTTACAGTATTTGAATTTTCTGCTCTAAAAGTAGGTCCAAATGTATATATATTTCTAAATGCTTCAGCAAATGATTCACCATTTAATTGACCACTAACTGTTAAATGAGCAGGTTTTCCAAAAAAGTCTTTTGAAAAATCAACTTCTCCTTTATCTGTTAAAGGTACATTTTTTAAATCAAAAGCATTTACATTAAACATTTCACCGGCACCTTCGGCATCACTTGCTGTTATTAAAGGAGTATTTACATATACAAAGTTTCTTTCTTGAAAAAATTTATGTATAGCATAAGCAAGTGAGCTTCTTACTCTAAAAACAGCACTAAATGTATTTGTTCTTGGACGAAGATGACTTATAGTTCTTAAATATTCAAAAGAATGTTTTTTCTTTTGAAGTGGATATGAATTATCAGATAAACTTAAAGTTTCTATTTTTTCTGCTTGAATTTCAAAAGGTTGTTTTGCATTTTCTGTTAAAACTAATAATCCTTCTACTCTGATTGAAGAGCTAATTGTTAATTTTTTTATATTTTCGAAATTATCTAGTTTATCATTAAATACTACTTGTACATTTTTAAAAAATGAGCCATCATTTAATTCTATAAATCCGAAAGACTTTGAATCTCTAAGAGTTCTTACCCAGCCTTCTAAAACAATTTTTTTATTTACATATAAAGTAGTATTTTTAAATAAATCTCTTACAATTGCTTTTTCCATTATTATTCCTCCTTGTTCGATATGTAAGATTATAATCTAATTTTATGAAAAATTCAAGTATTAGTATTTAAATATGCAAAATGTAAAATTTTTTAACAATTAACAGATTAAAAAGCATGACATCTGGATATCATTTTATAAAATTTATTCCATTCCTCGGCTTAATACATAGATAACCCCTTCTAAACTTTAATTAAACGAGCCTCTTCACTCTTCCGTGCCCCCTCATTTAATTAAAGTCAAGAAGGGGAATATCTATTCCTTGCGCATTCGTCATTACATAAATTTTATAAAATGATATCCAGATGTCATGCTTTTTAATCTGTTAATTGTTACAATATATAAAAAATTAAAACCAAAAATTTACAAAAACCTTGACTACTTACATAAAGATATATAATATATATACATGAACATAAAAACAAACATAAAATATACATTAAATAAAATATTATGAAAGAAGGTGAAAGTAATGGAATTATTATTTGCAACAACAAATCCAGCCAAAGTAAAATCATACGCAGAAAAGTTAAAGCAATATGATATAAAGTTAAAATCAATAAAAGACTTAAATTTTAAATTAGACATAGACGAAAATGGTAAGAACTCAATTGAAAATGCTGAAATTAAAGCAAAAGCATATTATGATGCAACAAAAATTACTACACTTGGAATGGATGTAAGCTTAATTATAGAAGAACTACCAGAAGAAGAGCAAATAGGCACACACATAAGAAGGATAAATGGAAAATATTTAACAGATGAAGAAGCAATAACATATTACACAAAGCCTGCAAAACAATATGGAGGAAAACTCTCAGCAAAATGGGTATATGGAGTTGTAATTTATAATGGAAAAGAAGTAAAAAAATATTCATATTCTAAAGAAAACTTTTATTTCATAGATAAAGCAAGCAAAAAAAGAAACCCAGGATATCCTCTAGATTCTATTAGTATAATCCCTAAATTTAATAAATATTTAATAGAGTTAACAGAAGAAGAAAAAAGATTAAATCAAAAAGAGCAAAATACAGAAGTATTTGATTTTATTGTAAATTCATTAAAAGTTCTAAATAAATAAAAAATTTAATTATTTTTAGAGAACTACTTGATTATTTGTTAAATCAGAATAAAGAAAAATGTAATAATATAAAAAATGGTATGATAAAAATTGAAAGGAAAATATTATGGAAAATATAGATATATTTAAAAATATTAACAAAATTTCAATTTTAGGAGGACCAGGAACTGGTAAAAGTACATTAGCAGATAATTTAGGTAAAAACTTAAAATTACCAATATATCATTTAGATGGAATTCATCACTTAGCAAACTGGGAAAAAAGAGATGAAAAAGAAAGAGACAAAATTATATTTGAGATAATAGAAAAACCAAAATGGGTAATAGATGGAACATATAAAAGTACAATCGAAACAAGAATAAAAAAGACTGAAATGATAATATTTTTAGATTATTCAACTATAGCAAAATTAAAAGGAATCATGCTAAGATATATAAAAAATAGAGGAAAAGAAAAGCCAGAAATTCCTGGTTGCAAGGAAAAAATGGAAGCAGAATTTGTAAAATATACTTTACAGTGGAATAAAAAAACAAGAAAAATAGTTATGAAAGTCTTAGAAGAAAATAAAAATAAAAAGATAATTGTATTTAAGAGTAGAAAAAAATTAAATAAATGGTATGAAAAGTTATTTAATAAAAAGATGGATTTATAAAAAAAGCCACAAAATATCAATTTATATATACAAATTATACAACAACTTTAATAATAAAAAACATTTACTATTTATAATATAAGGAGGAAAAAATGAAAGAATTTGCAAATAATAAAATAGTTACACTAAATGATTTAAAACAAAGCAAAAATTACCCTAATGAACTAGTAGAAAATTTAGAAAGAAGAAATTTTAAAGTAATATTAGAATTATTAAGTAATAGTCAAAGAGCAGACATAAATATAATGGAGCCAATTTTATATGCAATAAAAAACGAATTTGATACATATGAAATATATACATATTATGGAGTAAACTTGCAAGATAATGCAAAATTGGCAAGTGAAATAATTAAAGAAGAGCCAGAATTAATAAAAGATACACTAATTAGTAGAAATGAAGAATTTATATTACAAAATGTAAAAACAAACCCTAACATTATAAAATATATGTCTGAAAATCTAAAAGAGAACACAGAATTTTTGGAAAACTTATATCAATTACAAGAAACAGACATATCTAAAAAAATAGTAAAAGAATGTAATATAGAAAAGCTAATTCAAAACAATCAAGAACTTACAAAAGACCCACAATTTATGGTAGAAGCAATAAAAAAAGAAGTAAGTCTAATAAAATATGCAAATGAAGAATTAAAAAATAATTATGAATTTATAAAAAGTGCTTGCACAGAAAATAATAATTTAATTGAATATGTAGCAAACAATACAGAAGAATTTGGAATAGAAGGATTAACAGCATCTAAAAAAGTATTAATAAATATATCTTCAAAAGAAGCAATAACTGGATTTGAAGAAGAGCAAAAAAAGGTGCAAGAAGAATTAAAGAAAAAAGATGAAAAAGATATAGAAAGCATGGAAGAATTAATTAAAAAAGATAAAAGATTAAAAAGACAGTCCTGATTATATAAAATATTATAATTAGGACCTTATCACATTTTATGTTAAGAAAACATAAAATATATAAAAATAGAGGAAAGGAGGAGAAAAATGTCAAGTTACATAATAAAAGGAGGAAATAAGCTAGAAGGCACAGTAAAAATATCAGGATCAAAAAACTCAAGTTTGCCAATTATAGCAGCAAGTATATTAAATGCAGGAAAAACTATACTTTATAATGTACCTAATATACAAGACACACAAAAAATGTATGAGATATTAAGAACATTAGGTGCAACAGTAGAAAAAAAGAACAATAAAGTAATAATAGATACAAGTAAAATAGATAGATATGAAATACCAGATACACTGATGCACAAAATGCGTTCATCAGTTATTTTAGTTGGTGCATTAGTGGGAAGGTATCATAAAGCAACATTTTCATATCCAGGTGGATGTGATATAGGAGCAAGACCAATAGACTTACATCTAAAAGCATTCGAAAAACTAGGAATACAAACAACTCAAAACTATGGAAGCATAATGTGTTATGCTGAAACAATAAAAGGAGAAAAAATAAACCTTGATTTTCCAAGTGTAGGAGCAACAGAAAATGCAATTTTAGCAAGTGTTTTATCAGAAGGAATAACAACCATTACAAATGCAGCACAAGAGCCAGAAATAGAAGACTTGCAAAACTTCTTAAACAAAATGGGAGCAAAAATTAAAGGAGCAGGAACAAATGAAATACAAATAGAAGGAGTAAAAAAATTAAAAGATGTAAGTTATAACATAATGCCAGACAGAATAGAAACAGGAACATTTTTATGTATTGCAGCAACAACAAATGGAAAAATAAAATTAGAAAATGTAAATGCAAAACATATAGTACCTATAATTACAAAACTAGAAGAGGCTGGAAATAAAATTGAAATAGAAAAAAACACAATACAAATAGAAGGAGCAAAAAAATTAAAAGCAATTGACATAAAAACAATGCCATACCCAGGATTTCCAACAGATATGCAATCTGTATTTGGCGCAATGTTAACAACTGCAAAAGGAACATCTGTAATTATAGAAAACATCTTTGAAAACAGATTTAAATACATGCAAGAATTAGGCAAAATGGGGGCAAAAACTACAATAGAAGGAAAAAGTGCTATTATAAGAGGAGTAAGAAAATTATATGGAGCAACAGTTGTTGCAAGTGACCTAAGAGGAGGAGCAGCACTAGTTACAGCAGGATTAGTGGCTAAAGGAATAACAATTGTACAAAACATAGAATTTGTATTAAGGGGATATGAAAAATTTGATAAAAAACTTCAAGGAATTGGAGCTAATATAGAAATAAGTAATAGCATTTAACTAAAAATGAACTTTAGGGACGTTCCTTAAAGTTCATTTTTCTTACATATGCTTCCAAATGAATTGAAGAAAGTTGCAATTTGCAATTCTAAAAAATGCTTAATTAATAAACAAATTTAAAAAATGTAGTGTTACAATTGATGTGAAACAAAAAGAATAGAAAAAAAGTGA
>CAKNNA010000019.1 GCA_930989765.1 uncultured Clostridium sp.
TTTTTATATAGATAATTTTCATGCTTTCTTATATATTTTAAAGTTGTAATTAACAATTAATCATATTTAAGCTTAAATACACAACCAATTGGAGGTGATAATATGTCTACAAAAACAATACTATCTCTATGCAATGGAGAATATAATTTCATGGAACAACCAATCAGTAAAAATTCAGAATATAAAGAGCATCTTTCTAAATGCGTTTCTTTTGAAGATGAATTACAAAAACTAGTAGATGAATCTACATTTTCTATTATTGAAAAAGCTATGGAAGAGCATTCTATTATGTCTTCTATTGAAATAGAGCAAGCTTTTGTAGAAGGCTTTTCTTTGGCTGTATCTTTACTGCTAGAAGCTATTTCAGAGAAATAAGTATACCCCCCTTACCTATTTCCCGAAATTATTTACAGAGCTCCCCTCGCCGTTTCCCCATTTTTATCTTGTAGAGATTAGATGTGGGGGGAGGTCTTTTTATTTTCGGTACACATTTTTTGTTTATATTTCAATACTTATATGAATTTTATACCGACTATCACAGAAAAAAATAGTAACTACCATATTGGTAATTACTATATATCTTATTTTAATATATTCCATTTATCTTCATTAAATCCTATAAATATTCCCTTGTCCGATACTAATACAGGTCTTTTTATTAACATTCCATCACTTGCTAACAATTCTATTTTTTCCTTATCACTCATATTTGATAATTTTTCTTTTAGATTTAGCTCTTTATATTTTAGTCCACTTGTATTAAACCATCTTTTTATCTCTAACTCACTTTCCTTTATCCACTTTGTTAATTCGTTTACTGTAGGTTTCTCTTCAATTATATGTCTATCTTCAAATTCTATATTATTTTCCTCTAACCATTTCTTAGCTTTTTTACAAGTAGAACATTTTGGATATTCTATAAGTATATTTTTCATAACTCACCTCCTATAAATTATATTCCCATAAACTCAATTTACCTTTGGCTTCTATTGGTTCTTTAAACACTTCTACATCTTCTAATTGCCAACCATAATTTTCTTTAAAGGAACTATCTGTGTATATATCTTTATTTTCTCTTAATAGTATTTCTTTAAACTCTGATGACATTTTTATGCAATCTACTAAATTCACTTTTCCTAATATTTTACCTGTTGGCATATCTTCTGGTATGTATTTAGCTAATCTTTTCATTGCTTCTTTATCTATTCCTTTTCCTGCATGTATTAATAAATCTCCCCTATATTTAGTTTGCCAACTTCTAAATTCAAATCTTTTATCACCCTGCATTATTAATGTTGCCCATGGTTGCTTTATAGTTAATACTTTCATAGTTTTTCCTCTTTCAAAATCCTTTTAAATAATTCTCTTGTATTATCATATGTAATTGTATTTATTGCATCTTCATAAGTCATCCATTCCATTGATTTTATTTCACTCTCTTGATATTTTTCATTTCCACTTATTTTTATAGCAATAAATAATACAACTTGCTTAAAAGTACCTTTATCTGTAACATATTCCATTGTATATCTTTTATTTTTATTTATTTCTACATCTATATTAGTTTCTTCCTTTACCTCTCTTTTTGCGGTTTCAATTTCTGTTTCTCCTAATTCCATATGACCTTTAGGAAATCCCCAATGTCCTTTTGTTTGTTGAATCAAAAGAACTTTTCCATTTTCTATGATAATACATCCACATGATTTTTCTCTTTTTATTTCATTCATCTTATAATCTCACTTTCAAAATATTGTTCTTGAAAATTAGTCAATTTTCTTATTTCTTCATCAGTATAATTTTTTCCTTCTGGTACAACAATTAACTTGTCATCATTGTCATTTGTTCTATGTATCACTGCTATACATTTTCCTTCAAAACTCTCTATCATCTTATTAACTCCTAATACATAACAATCCAACTCTTCTCCATCTTCACTAATTGTATTAGGCACGAATCCATAATTTACTGGATATACAAACCCATATTGGGGATGTTTGCTATTAAGTGGTCTATCTATTTTTACTTGAACTATATTTCCAATATATTTATATGATTCTATCTGTTTTAAACTTAACGCTTTATGATATTCTTCTATTCCAAAATCAATTGTAGGAACAATTTCTTTATTTTCATACATTTTTACAAATTCATCTATAGTAACCCATTTCGCATCAATTGATTCTCCATCAGGGAAAGTTATTTCTCTTTTATCTATATCTCTTCTAAATAACCATAAGTCTTTAAAATCTGGTGGTAACTTATCTCTTCTTATCTCCTTTAAAAATATAGCTTCTTTTTTTGAAAATTCAATTCCTAATTCTTCTTTTAATTCTCTAATTACTCCTTCCAAACTGGTTTCTCCTGCTAGGATTGAACCTCCGCTACACTCCCACATTAGTCCAAATTTTTTGTGTTCTGCCCTTTTACTTATTAGAATTTCATTTTTAGAATTTATTATAATTCCTGTTACTACAATATGATACTCTCCTTCTTTGAATTGATATACATCTCTTTCAGCAGTTCTTCCAATTTTCTTTTTATTAATATCATATATATCCCATAATTCACTCATGTATTTATTCTCCTTAAAAGATTTACCTATCTAATTTTCTTTTATTAAATCTGTGTAGTACATAATTTCCTTTCCTAATTTTTTGGCATATTCTATTTCTAACTTTGTACTATCCCCAATATAATTATTTTTATTTATTACTAATATTGCGTCTGATAATTCTATTCTTTTAAAATGTTCTTTCTTTAATTTTTTCAATTGTTCATCAGTTCTTTCACAATTTTCTATTATGGGATAAACTGGTGTAAGAATACAATTACCTTCTAAAGCCATTTTCTCTGCAATAATCATCATTTCTTTTTGAAATTTTAAACTTCCGCATAATGTTATTATTTTCATTCTTTTCCCTCGCATTTTATTTTTTTCTTTTCCACAATTATAACACTTCCTGTGAATTATTGAAATACATTTTTCATTAAAACTTGTTTAACTACGCCAACTCCTGTCCTAACTGTGACCAAAGTGTGACTATTTTGCCTTAAAAAGCAAAAAATTAGCACCTGCTAAAATCTAGCAAGTGCTTCATTTCACTTTGGCTGCGGGGGTAAGACTCGAACTTACGACCTTCGGGTTATGAGGGTATTATCAGCAATTTTTGAATTTTATTGAAATTGATAGTTTTTGCTTATATTTCAATGGTTTTATTGATTTATAAGTTATGTATTTTTAAGTGATTTTAAGTCAATTTTGGGTACTTTTGTCCCCATTGTGTCCCCAAAATTTTAAATTTTGTATATCACATTGACTAAAAGTTCACTCATTATATCGTTTTGATATATATATTATTTTTATAAAATTGGAGGATTGTTATGAATAATTTTAGAGAAGTAAATGATGATATTTTAAGAGAATGGTTAAGTTATAGAGAGGAAACTGAATTAGGATATTTAACTGAAGAAGATAAAAAACATAATATAAATTTTGACGAAATAATTGAAAATGTTTTAAAAAATGTTCCAAAACAAAATAAAAAATATGTTAAGAAACAATTAGATAGGCTCGATAAAAATTTTATGGACTATATATGCTATTGGAATGAAAAGTATTATAGAAATGGATTTGTTGACGGTTCACAATTAGTTATGGGATGTTTTGAGGAATAGTAAAAGGCGGGATTAATTCTCGCCTTCATTTATTCATTTTTTATCCTTCGAATCCATATTGCATTTTAAAATTAATATTATAGTATTTTGCAAATAAATCTATTGCTAATAAAAATATTTCAGAAGAAATACTAAACATTGTTGAAAAGTCAAATTTATCTTGAAATTCAAAATTTGCATGAGCAATACTATTTCTTTTTTTCCTTGCAAAATCAATTTTATCTAATTCTTCTTTTGAAATAACTCCATTCATATATAACATATTCGATTTTATAGCAATAGTATAATTCATATCGTCTTTTAGTTTTTTATATAAATCTCTTTCAATCAAAGCATTGTCCCACATATCGCTTAATACATTCTCAATAACGAAAAAAGATAATAATATTGAAATGTCAAAATTACTCTTTTTAGTTTCTAAAATACTTCTATAAAGCATATATACTATATTTTCTATTTTTTTATCAATAATTAAATTTAAGTTTTTTTCAAATAGTTGAAAAAACTCATTTATAGTCTTTACATCATATACGAAACTTGTATTATTATTTCTTTCAAAAGCATTTATATTGTCCCTTTGTTTCAAATCGTCTATTTTTATTGTTTCATAGCAACCTACAAATTCAATCTCATTATATTCATTACTAGCAGTACAATGAATAATATTTTTTACAGTTATTTCTTTATCATGTATAAAAAATGTAGTACTTCCCTTTTTCATATTAAGATATTCACTTGATGTAGAAAACATAACTGCTAAAATAATATTAGCTAATTTTATTAGTCTATTTTTTGATTTTTGCCAATCTTCGCTTTCATATCTCTTGTCTGAAATAAATATTAAACTATCGCTAAATATTTTGATAATAATATCATTATTATCATATGAATATACTATATTTTTTATATTTTTAAAGCACTCTTCTATATTATAATCTAATAACATAGAATGCACTTTTGTAGTTTCTTCTTCACATACTATAAATTTTCTATCCAAATAAAATGCTATACCTTTTTTATTACTCATTTACTATCCACTCACCATTCTTTTTGCCGTTTTTTCTTTCTATTATACCATTTTCTTGCATTTCTGCCATATAAGTTTTTACAGTTCTTACAGACTTATTAATCTGTCTTGATATTTCTTCTTGAGTAGTTGCTGGATTTATTTTTAATATATTTATTATTGCCTGTTCTTCTAAAGTGCAATTATTGCCCTTTAAATTATTTTTATTTGCACTTTGAATATTATCTATATGTGTATACCTATTTTTTAATTCATAATTAGCATTTGTTAGCAAGTTATAAAAGAATTTTTCTAAAAATGAAGTATCCTCGAATACATTTTTTTCAAAATTTTTGTAATTAGCTCTTACTAATGAATTTCTAAAATACCATGAATTTTCTGCAAATACTTCATCATTAATATTAAATCCAAAAGTTCTTAAATATTTTATCATAAATACTGCCGTTGTTCTTGTATTTCCTTCACAAAAAGGGTGTACTTGCCATATATTTGATGTGAATCTACATAAATGTTTAATAGATTCATCTAGGCTTAAACCTTTATATGAGAAATTTTTTTCTTGTTCAAAATCATATTCTAGTGTTTCTTTTATAGTATCAAATGATGCATATATTACTGTATCTCCATTTAATACCCATTCTTTTTTAGTAAAATTATAATTCCTGTATATTCCTGCCCCATCAAATATATCTTTAAATAATCTTTTATGAATATTTAATAGTTCTGTTGGCGAAAAATTGAATGCTTTTTCGCTCAATATTTCTGTTATTCTTACTGCAACTTTATCTGCTTCTTCACTCTCTTTTTCAAAGTTTTTTCTACTTCCTTGAACTTCATAATATTCATCTATTCTTGTTTTTGCTTCTTCAATATCTATTGTTCCTTCAATATGCTCTTTAGCAGTTTTAATTAAGTATTTTGAAGGCTTTAATCCATCTACATCTTGCAAACCTATAGCTGTTTCCCATGTTTTAGTCTTTTCTACTCGATTTGGCTCACCTTGTTTAATATATTCTGATAATTCTAAATTCCAATCTTTTTTCTTATCCATTAGAAATACCTCCCACATATATATTATATCAATTATCAGATGTAATATCAATATTTAAAGTGCAATTTTTGCACTTTAAAGCATAAAATTTGCACTTATACTTATTATCATTTTGCAATTTGCGTTAATATTCAAATTAAAAACTTTTTTCAAAAATTTGAAAGAACTTTGGATTTTTAAATACTTTTTTCAAATTATTGTTGTGTTTTTATTTCAAAAATTTATGATTATCATATTTTTATTATATTTCCACAGTAGTACTAGCTTTTACCAATAAACCATGCTATACTATATTTATATTTTAATAAAGGAGGTGGCAGCATGGCGGAATTATATTTGATTTCAAATTATAACTTACTGAACAAAATTAATTTCTATTATAATGCATCATATGGTAATATTTCGTACAAGGATTGCATTAAAGAAACTTTATCTAATGAAATCGATAAAAATTATAATCTTAATTTTGTTCAAAAAGAATATTTGAAATTTATAGTTTCATTATTTTAAATTAAATTTATATAAAAGGAGTAGGCATTTTATATGAAAAATAATTTTTTTGAAAAATCATAAAAAACTCTAGTTTATAGATTACTATAACTAGAGTTTTTACTTTTTTTCTTAATTATAAGTCAAATTTATTTATTATTTTTCTATTATGTATTTAATTCTTCCATATTCATTATCTTTAAAAGTAACTTCTGTAATTTCACCACACTCCTCACATTTTATATATAATTTTGTTACTATGGAATCTTCTTTATGTTCATCATCAATTATAGTTACTTTTTTACTCTTACAATTTTTACATATAAATTGAGATATAGGATCATAAATTTTGTGTTGAATATTTTCATATAAGCTAATTAATGAGATTATTAATGCAATACATGTTGATGCTTCATAAACTGTTGTATTTTGCGAATGTGTTATTTTATTAGCATAATCCCATGTTGCTTCTGTTATCTTTTTTATATAACTTCGATAATCACTACTATCACTATCATTTAAATAAAACCTTGTAAAAAACTCCGCCTTCTTTTTAAAATTAGATTTTTGTGGTTGTTCTTCTTGCCCTGCCATTGCTGGATCATATATTGCATTTCCAAGTTCTATCAATATTTCTCTACATTGCACCCCTATTGCTTGAAAATCTTCTATTTCTTTTGCATGCTCTATCTGTTCTGAAATATTTCTAAGTTTTCTAAATAGAACTGGTGTTATTTCTATTCCTAATGAAGCCGCTTTAACATAATCTTCAGGTTGATATTCTTCTCTTGCGCTCATTCTTCTCATTAAACCCACATGAAACGAATAAGCTTCATCTGATGTCATATAAAAAGCTTCTTGTGGATACAAATTCATTGGTAAATCCTCTCCCTCTACTACCCACCAATCTCCCTCTTTATCTGTTTTTACATTCCAAACATTGACTTCAACATCCAAATCATCAAATGATTTTTCAATTTTAGCACTAATTACTTTACATTTTCCTTCATGTTGTTCTTCGACATAATCAATAACTTCTCTAATATTTCTTTTCATCTTATATTCTCCTATTATTTTAAAAAATTCTCCAATATATCTATTACGGCAACGGGGTTATTTTTTACTACGTCATTTAGTTTTTTTATCTCTTCTTGAATTAAAGAAACAACTCTATTATTCTTATTTAAGTATTCTTCGTTAATATTTTCATATAGCAACCCCTTATATTTACTTAAATATTCTTTTGTATATTTTTCTTTATCAATATCATAAAAAAGTATTATCCAACTTATAAATAAATAATCATATCTTATATTATTACTCTTATCTTTTGAAATAAATTTTAAGCAACAGTTTAATAATACTTCTAAAAAATATATATTTTGTTTTGCTATTATTAAAAAGAATTCCTCATCCGAATTTAAATAAACCTCTACCATTTTATTTACAATCAATGTACTATGAGTAAATAAACATAATTTATCATAATATTCATCTAACATTTCTTGTATTTTTCTATTGCTAATATCTTCAAACATTAATTTATCTATAATCTTTAACTTTGCTTTAAACATATTCCTTAATTTTTGTTGTTTCGTAAATACCCTTTCTTCTTCTTTTAACCCTAACTTTTTAAATTCATCGTAAACATTTTGATCAAAATATATCATCATACCCATAATGAGATTTTCAAATGCTGATCTTATTAAAGTATTTGAATCTACTAAACTTTTATTTTTTATGAGCTTATGTACATTTTTTATGGTCATATATGTTTGATTTAATAAATTTACGCTTTCCTTTGGTAATTTATCATTTTTTTCCTTATATAATCTATCTATATTTTCTCTATTACTTTTTCTTAATGGAATAATAAATTTATATCTTACCTTAACTTTAATTTTTTCTTTTAGTTCTAAAAGATTGTCTTTTGCAATAAAATTTTCTATCTTTTTTATTTTTTCTTCTTTTTTGCATGAAAGCATTGTTTCAATATCTTTCGATTCTGCCAATTGTTTCATTTCTTTTTCCATAATTTCTCCTATTTTCACTACTTATACAAATAATTAGTTAAATCTTTGTACTTTCCATTTCCAGACAATATTTTATTCATAATTTCGTCTAATTTATTAATGTCTTTAGTTTTTACTTTTATTTTTCCGTTTATTTTCAAGATCTTTTTGATTTGATAATTTTCTATTTATTATATCTATTGTAATATTTAATAAATTTATTAAATATTTGTAGAATTCCACATTTCTATAAAATATATATGGAGAATTCAGATATTCCGACCCAGAGTCTCTTGCGTCCCATCTTATTTCATTAGTATCTTTAAATAATCTAATTTTTTCTTTTTCCTTAATTTTTTCAAATTCTCCATAATACAAAAGATTTTTTTGTATTAACATTAATAATTCATTTGTCATGCTATCTTTTTCTAAATTTCTTAAAATTTTTTTCATCTTAAATCTATTAATATTTAAATCTCTAGAATTAATTGAAATAATTTCATCTTTTTTCACTTTTGTTGCATAATATTTTTTATTTGTACCAATAATATTTTGCTTTTGTATAAAATACATATTTTTAATTCCCTGTAACTTAAAATCATAATATGGCAAACGAATCTCTATACCTTCAACTACATTAGTTTCATTTTTAAACTTTACAATAATAGCTTCTGCTCTTCCTTTTTCTATTACATTTCCTATTAATCTAGCTACTTCTTCTAAAAAATCATATCTTAAGTAAGTACTATTTTTATATAAAAAATAACTTTTAAAATCACCTTTAATATTTTCTATTTCTATATTTTTTTCAGCATTATTATTTAACATAATTGAAACTTCAATACTTCTTACAATATCCTCTAAAAATAATTCTTTATAAGAAAAATATTTATTTATCTTTTTTTTCATTTTCATATTCCATTTCTTCCCATTTTTCAATTTTTATCCTACGACTTTTATATAAGTCTTTTTGATCTAAATATTTATTTAAACATGCTATTGCGAAAATCTCCCTCATATCTGCTGATATGCCTGAAGTATCATCATAATACAAATTTTCTAAATTTTTTGTATTAATTATTTTCTTGTATCCAAACGGACCTATATTCTTAAATTTTAGTTTATTAGATTTTTCAATAGTATTTCTAAATCTCAATTTTCTATTTGTACCATCAATTTCAACATTCCATATATCGTTAACTAACCATTCTATCGCATTTTTCCATCTTCTTATTTGCTCTATGAAATTTATTTTATCACTTTTACTAATTAATTTTTCTATTTCATCATCTATCTTTCTTTTCCACCTTTTATCATTTAATATCTCACCAATTATAATTGCATAACCACTTAATTTAAACATAATGTTTAAACCAGATAATTGAAATTTTAATTTAGCAATATCAGTATATAGTTTATCATCCATTAATTCATCGTGAATATCAATTTCGGATAGTAATGCTAATTTAAGTAAGTTTCCATAATGAGCAGCAAAAACTTCATAATTAAAATCTATTATATTTTGAAAAATATATTCACATAAATTATTATAACAAAATCCAAAAACATCCCTTTCATTATTTTTACTCTTTATCCCCCATACTTCACAACTTTTTTCCCATAGCTCCGGGACTGTTTCTGAATGTTGTCTTTTAATATTTTGCATCAAGTTCTTTATACATATATCTGGTAATTTGTAATCTTTCTCAATGTCGTTGTTCATTAACTCGTTAAATATTGAACAGCAAGTTTCTGGTATCAAATGAACCTTATTATATAATTCATTTTCATTTATAATAAATGTTGCACTATATGTGTATTTACTATTTTCTAATAATTCCATTCCCAACTTTAAATTTATATCATAAATTTTTTCTACTATCTTCAACAATTTATTAATTTCAACTATATATAACTTTGCAACTCTTTGCTTTAAGTACCAATTAGGTGTTATTATCTTTCCTTCTATTTCTTTTTCATTTTTTAATGCTTTATAAATACTATAAAATTCAGCATTGTTATAAACCTTATTATTAGTTTGTTGAATTTTATTTCCATTAAATTTATAATTATTTTTTATGAAGCTTTCGCATTCATTCAAATTAATTTCTTCAATAAATTCTCTAACACACAATACATAATGTATAAATACATTACAAATCATTTCTAAAAGTGTTAAAATATCATCGTTATCTTTATTATTATCCATTGAATTATTTTTTATTGTAATAATTATTTTTTTTATATGCTCATAAAATAAATCTATATTACCAAATTTTATCCAATACGGAATAATATCACCTATTGCTTTAATATAGTTTGTAATTTCTTTTATACAGCCATTATTTAAGAGGAATATGATTGCCTGTTCATTGATTTTTAATATATTTATTTCAAACCAATCAATATCTATAATATTTGTGGGTTGCAATTCTGTGCCAGTATTCAAAGCTACCCCTTTTTCAGTAAAATCAGCACTATACCATTTTTTATGTTCCATTTTCTTTTGAAACCATAATGAATTATATAAAATTCTATTTTTACTACATAAATAATATCCTAAAATGCTCATATTTTTTTGTGCAAATTCTAATATTGAGTCTTTCTTATTTAAATCTTTTTCTTCTAATATGTAATTATTAACTATCATCATATCTTCTAAAATACTTAGTGCTTGTTTTCCATGAAAATTTTGAAAATTAAAATCGTTATATAAATATCCTTTTTCTGTAACACTGTCTATATGAAATACAAGTTGTTTTTTTCTATTTAATAATACATTATATATATTAGAAAATTCATAAATTGTGTTTCCATTCATAATAAATGTTATTATTATATCAATAGTTTTAATTATCATATACAACACAAATACATACCAAATTGGAAAGCCAACCATCATGCTAAATAATATCAATACAGCCTGAATTATATAGGTATTTATCTTTTTTAAATTAGCATTTTGACTAATCTCATATTCAAATAACTTTCTTATTCTGCTTATAGTATTAGTATATTCTGAAGAATAAATTGTAGCAATATTGGAATAATACAAAGCCAAAAATACACCTGCCACTCCAATTCCACAAATTATAAACTGTGAAAACATATCTTGATTAATAGTTAAATGCTCTTTTAGTATATTAATAATTTTCCAATTAATATTTTGAATGATTAATTTTAACATTATTTCTATAATGAATATTAACAATAGTACTATAACTGAATCTTTTAAGTTCTTAATAAAGTTTCTTAAAATATTAAATTTGTCTTTATTTTTCTTTTTATTAAATGTCTCTTTAACAATTCTTTGATAGTGTTTATTTTTGAAAAAATATAATTTTTTGTTAATACAATTTCTTAATCTATAATATTTTTCTATTTTATTTTCCTCCATTCATGCAAAAAAGCAAAATAGAATATAAATATACTCTTCTTTTGCTTTTCATTTGTAAATTCACTATTTATTATAAACCTTATTAAACTCTTTCTTTATTATCAATGCTTGTCTACAAAACCATTTAAAACATTCTTCCCAATTTTCTTGATTTGTCACATCACATTTCTTTATGGCTTTTATTCTTGAAGCTTTTTTATTATCTAATCTTTGCCATTTATATTTTAATCCTGTATTTTCCTCTAATCTATCTTTATTTTCATAGAATAAATCATATATATTTTTATTATCGTTTATATATACTTCTATTCCTATTTCATTTCTTTGCGTTGCACAGGTTAGTGAAATGTGATATTCCGAATTTCCCATAGGTAAGTCATACCAATGTTGTGGTAAAGCTTTTCTCTTATTAAATTCTTTTGAATATTCTTCGTTACTTGCACCATATTCTCCAAATGCCTGCCAAAACTCTCCTTGTAGCTTTTGAGCTTTTCCAAGTCCATTACTTGCTTTTTGAGTTTTTCCCCAATCATTTGGTTTTGATACTATATTAAATTTTGGTGCTGCTAAAGAATCACCTATCTTCCAAACTTCAATCTCTAGCAAGAAAAATCCAATTTCTTCGTCAGTATGTGAATTCAACCATTCTATAGCTTGTCTATGTTCATCTCTAGCTCTTTTAACTATCCAAATAATAGTTTTTGCATCTTTGCCTGAAGCATATGTAATTATTTTCCCTAAATGATCATGATTAGAATCCTCCAGTTGATTTTCTATTACTACTTTCCTATCAGTTCCTTCTTCTCTTCCATAAATATCAACACTATATTTTCCCACTGATGACTCTCTTTCTTCTAATTCTATATCTATCCCTATTGCATCGCTTAATTCTTTTAAATTTTCTTGTTTACTTAACCAAACCGAGAAATCATATTCTTCATTTGGCCAAATATCTCTTAAATTAACTTTTTCTAATTTTCCTAACTTGTCCACATTGTCCTCCTATAAACATTTTATTTCAGTTGAGTGATATTCATTCCAATACTGTCTTAAAATAATAATATTTTCTTTAACCCATTTTATAGCTTCAGCTTGCTGTTTTCTATTTAGATTACCAGCCAATATTCTATGTCCTTCTAATAGTGAAATTGATATTTCTTGTCCTTGATATTTTACATGACAATGTGGTTCGTTATGTCCATTTTCTTTAGTTCTTATTTCAAATGTTATTGATTTTATTTGCCCAACTTTTGCAAAAGTAATTGGTATTTCTAATATAAATTGCCATTGTCCTAGCTGTTTATAATTTTCCTGATTAAATTCTTTCAACTATATCACTCCCATAAATTCTTCATCTAATATCTTCTTACGTTCTTTCCAATCCGGCATAAATATTGTAATAAAATTATAGAAATTTTTACTATGATTCTGATGTTTAAAATGTGATAATTCATGTAAAACCACATATTCTATGCAGCATATTGGAGTTTTTATTAAATTCAAATTAAATATAACTTTATTACATGCTGGTATACAGCTTCCCCATCTTGTTTTCATTTGTCTTATTTCTATTTTAGGAATTTTTACCCCATATTTTTTTAATGTATCTTGATATTTTATTACTAGATTTTCTAGTATATTTAAGGCATATCGTCTTAACCATTTTTCATAAACTTTTTTTATATAATTTTTACTATCTATATATTTTTCTTTTATATGAATTTCAATATATTTATTATTTATAACAACACTATTATGATTATCTGAAATGATTTTCATTTTATATTGCTTTCCCAATAAATATACTGTTTCTCCATCTTCAAAAGTTATATTTTCTTTTTGCTCTGCAAATGTATCATAAAAGTCTTGTTGCTTTTTTATCCAATTTGCTTTTTTCTTAACAAAGTCTTTTGCTTTATCTAATGGCATTTTCATTGGTATTGACAAAGTTACTTTTTTATCTATGTTTACTTTTAAATTTATATTTTTCACATTTTTTCTTTGAACATAAAAATATATCTTTTCTCCATTAGATTCAATAAAATCCTTTTCCATGTTTCACCCTTCCTAGACAATTAGTATTTCATTAGTGCTATATTTATAATTTCCTCTATTAGTTTGTCTAATTCTTCAAGATCTAAATTAATATTTTTTCTTGTTGCATACATAAATATTGTATCGTCGATTGCTTGTGCAATTTCATTATGAATATCTGTATTATAATGCCAATCTCTTTTTATTTTACTTTCAATTTCTCTTTGAATTGTTAAAGCTATTTCTCCAATTTCTTCAATATTAGCATTTTCTTTCATTATTGGAATTAATTTATCATATATTACTCCATAAAAGGCTCTCGAATTTTCTGTTGTTATATTAGATGGGTAAACAATTCCAGAGTTTCCTTTTCTAAAATCTTCTTTGATATCTTGCATTTTCTGTAAATACTCACTATCTGTAATTCTTCTATTCCTATATGCTTCAATAGTTTCTTCAATTCTTGTAGAAAATTTCTTATAATAAGCTGGATCTTCTTTTGATTTTTCACTTATAGTTCTTGTTAACCTTGTTCTAATAGTATCTGCTTTTCCTCTATCTGTTCCCATTTTTTCTAATTCTTTATCAAATTTTTCTGCATCTGTTATATCTACTGGTTCTGTTATTCTCATCATTTCTTTTGCAACTACATAATTGTCTAATAATTTTTGCATTTTGGCTTCATATTCTTTGTGATCTATAGTTTCAGAGTATCTTAATTTTACTGTTGCTCTTAATTTTTGATAAAAAGCTAATGCTTTTCTTAATTCACTTATTTTTTCTTTTCCAACTTTGTAATAAGCTTGATCACTTGGTAAAATTATTCCTAACATACTTCCAAATTTACACAGTTTATCATAGAAGTCCTTTCTTATTTTTTCATCTTCTAGAAGCACTTCATATTCTTCTAAATCATTTTTATTTTTTATATCTTTAAATATCTCTTTAAGTTTTTCATATGCTTCAAACATATTGTTTATTTCTGTGTCAATGTAATAAACAGATGATTTAATATCTTCTTCATTAAATTCTTCTAGTCCTGCTTCTTGATACATTGTTAATGCTTTATCTAATTCTCCTAATAGTCCTCTATAATCAACTATATAACCATAATCTTTTCCATCACAAAGTCTGTTTACTCTTGCTATGGCTTGTAATAAATTATGTTCTTTTATTTGTTTATCTAAATATAATGTTGAAGCTTTTGGTGCATCAAATCCCGTAAGTAGTTTATCTACAACAATAAGTATATCTATATCTCCGTTTATAAATTTAGATTTTATAGTTTCCTCATATTCCTCTTCATTTTTATAATTTGAAAGAGCACTAATATAAAATTTCTTTACAATGTCATTAGTATCTTCATCAATACTTCCTTCTCCCTCTCGCATATCAGGTGGAGATATTACAACTGCAACTTCTAATTCAGGAAATTCCTCTCTAAAAATGTTATAATATTTTACTGCCTCTATTTTTTTGTTACATGCAAGCATTGCATTAAAACCTGTTCCTTTTAATGTTTCATTATAATTTTTAGCTATATCCCATGCAATTAATTCTAATCTTTGTTCAGAAGAAGCGACCTTTTCAAATCTACTCCATTTTTTCATTACATCTGTTTTTTGTTCTTCTGTAAGGTTTCTTGTTAGCATATCTAGTCTCATATCGATAGCTTCTTTTGAAACTTCTTGGTCAACCATTTTTCCTTCATATATCAATGGAACTATAGCTTTATCTTTTAAAGCATCATCTAAAGAATATTTATGTATTAAGCCTCCAAATTTATCAAATATATTTCTATCTCTTTTCATAATTGGTGTTCCTGTAAAAGAAATATATATTGCTCCTTTGAATACTTCTTGCATCCTTCTATTTATTTCACCATATTGAGTTCTATGTCCTTCATCAACTAAAATAAATGTATTCGGTGCATCTACTGAAACTCCTGATTTTACCACTGTTTCAAATTTATTAACAACAGTTGTTATGACTCTGACTTTTTCGTCCTTAATTAAATCTGTTAAATTATTTCCAGTTGTTGCTCTTGCTGCTTCTACTCCAATTCTATTAAATGTTTTATGAATTTGTTTATCTAAATCTACCCTATCTGTTACTATAACTACTTGTGGATTTTGTATTTCTTTATCTTCCATTAATTTTTTAGTTATATAAACCATTGTTATTGATTTTCCAGAACCCTGTGTATGCCAAACAACTCCTCCTTTTTTATCATGTTTTATTCTTTCTAACATTGCTTTTACTGCAAAATATTGTTGATATCTACATATTTTCTTTGTTCCTGCTTCAAAGATTATAAAGTCTTTTATTAATTCTAAAAATCTTTCTTTTTCAAATAGTGAAATTATATCTCTATCTTGTTTGGTTACTTGTCTACCAATTACAGTTTTATCTAGTAATTCATTTTGTTTTTCCACATATTGTTCATTCCATGTTGACCAAAATTTATCTGGTGTACCACAAGTAGCATATTTCGTTTCATTTTTATTAGCTGCCATAACTATTTGTATAAATTTAAATAGTTGAGGAATATAATCTGGCTTTTGATTTCTTATATTTTGAGAAATAGCCTGAATTATTGGTACTGATGCATCTTTACATTCTATTACTGCTAATGGTATTCCATTTACAAATAAAACAATGTCTGGTCTTGCATAATCTTTACCATTCATTCTTAACACTGAAAATTCTTCTGTAACATAAAAATCATTATTTTCAGGATGTTCAAAGTCTATGTATTTTATATCAAAAGATCTTTTAGTCCCATCTACCATGTTCTCTTGATAAGATTTTCCCAATGTTAATAAATCATATATTTTTTCATTTGTACTAATAAGTCCAGTTACTAAATCTTCATTTAAATCTTTAATAGCTTGTCCTATTGTACTTGCTGAAAACTTATATTTTTCCCCTTTATATTCATAACTATTTATTTCATTTAATTTTTTAGCTAATATATCCTTAAACATTACATCTGTTAAAATATAGTTTCTTAACTTTTTATTTTTCTCTTCAGATATGTATTTATATCCTAATTTCTGTAATACTTCTATAGCTGGTCTTTGACTTGTAGACATTTCATTAGTTACTGGTATTTTTTCTTCCATTTAATTTGCCCCCATAAATTAAATTTTTATTTATTGTTCAATAATTTTTGCATTAATGCTGTTTTATATATTTTTTGATTTTCTATTATTTTTTCATGTTTTTCAATAATACTATCTATACCATCTAAAACGTCAACAATATTGTTTTGTTCCTTCAAATTTGGAAGATTAATTTCTATTTTCTCAATATCCTTATAGTTTACGTATATTTGTGTTCCTCCTTGAATTCTCTTTAGCACTTCTTTTTTGAATATAAAACTATTTATATAGTGCCACAAAAATCTTGGATTAACTTCATTATTACATATTATTCTTTCGCTTCTTTGATTGTATATATATTTATTATCTTCATTAATAAATATTGTACTTCCTATTATTTTTCCTTCTGTAGTTTTATCATTTAAAACCATGACCAAATCATTTTTGCTTAAAATTTTCTCTTTTGTTTTTTCATTATACTTTATTCTACTTCCATTATCTATGTATTCACCATTTGTTGTATAATTTCCAATGGAAATAAATTTATAATCTGATTCAGCATCTACATACTTTTCTAAAGGTGTACCACCAATATGTCTAGTTATTTCTCCTAATTTTACTCTTTTATAATTCCTCATACTTATCTCCTATTTTATTCATTTTTGCAAATATTTTTTATATTTCTAACTCTTTTAATGATTCTTGTAATTTTTTTTCTAATACTTGTAGTTCTTCATTTATTTTTTTAATGTTTTTCTTTGTTTCTTCTATATCAATTTCTTCTTCCTCTTCAAAAGTATCTACATATCTTTTTATATTTAAGTTGTATTCATTTTCTTTAATTTCATCCATAGTTGCAATATGAGAATATTTTTCAACTTCTTTGTAATTTTTATATGTATCTAATATTTTTTGGATATTTTCTTTTGTTAATTTATTTTGATTTTTACCTTTTTCATATTCACGACTTGCTTCAATAAATAACACATCATTTCTAGCTCTATTCTTTTTAAACACAACTATTGTAGCTGGTATTGAAACTCCGTAAAATAGATTTTCTGGTAAACCGATAACAGCATCAATTAAATTATCTTCTAATATTCCTTTTCTTATTTTTCCTTCAGATGCACCTCTAAATAATGCCCCATGAGGTAAAACTACTGCCATTCGTCCACCATCTGCTAAACTTTTTAACATATGTTGTACAAATGCATAATCTCCTATACTTTTTGGAGGTACTCCATAAACAAATCTATTATATGGATCCATTGATGCTTCCATCTTAAATGTATCTTTCTTTTTTCCATCTCTTATCGTTTCAGTGTTTCCTATTTCAAATCCCTTAGCCCATTTGTCTAATGAAAACGGAGGATTAGACACTATTACATCAAATTTCATTAAATCATCATTTTCCAAATGTAATGGATTAGCTAAAGTATCACCCCATTCAATATGTGCATCATTAACTCCATGTAAAAACATATTCATTCTGCATAGATTATATGTTGAGCTATTGCTTTCTTGTCCATACACACTAACCTTTTTATCTTTAACTTCTTTAACTGCTTTTAATAATAGTGAACCTGAGCCACATGCTGGATCATATATTCTATCATTTTCTTTTGGTTCAACTAATTTTGCAAGTAATGTTGAAACTTCAGCTGGTGTATAAAATTCTCCACCTTTTTTACCTGAATCACCAGCAAATCTTGCAATTAAATATTCATAAGCATTTCCTATTACATCTAAATTTCCAATTTTAGATGGTCTTAAATCAATATCATCATTATTAAAATCAGATAATAATGTTTTTAATATTGCATTTTTTTCTTTCTTTTTTCCAAATACAACTTCACTATTAAAATCAACACCTGCAAATAAGTTTAATAACTTAACACCATTTAAAGTTGTTATTGTTTCTAATGCCTTATTTATAATTTCTCCTATATTCTCTTCGTTTCTTTTCTTATATAAATAATCAAATGTACATTCTTCTTTTAATATAAATTTACTTCTAGAAAGATATCTTTCTATCATTTGTTCATTACCATTGTACATTTCATTTGCTTTTTCTTTTTCTTCTTTATATGTATCACTTAAATATTTAACAAACAGCATTACTAAGGCATAATCCTTATAATTTCCACCTGGTATACTACTTCTTAAAGTATCACAAGCTGCCCAAATTGTTCCATTTATTTTATCTTGTAATTGTTTTTCATTCATTTTATTTTTTACCTCCATTAATTACTTTATTTACTATTGAATTGTAATAATTATCTTTCTCAATTATAATTTGATTGTATAATTTTTTTTGCCTATTCCAACAAGAAATCAATTTTGATATTTTATCTTGTTCCTCATTTGTTACATTTGGAATTTCTATCAGTCTCAGTTTTGCAACTGGAATTGATTTAACTGCTGTTCCAATAATAATTGTTTCTAATTGTCTACCTGCTTCTTTACTTTCTAAAAACCATTTTAAAAATTCATTTTTTATTTTTTTATCATTACACCTAATAATGCAATATAAATTATTAATTAGTAATCCTTCTGTCTTTTCATCTACTAATATAATCTTACTAGGTAAAGAAAGTCTAAAAATTAAATCGCCTTTTTGTGTAACATATCCGCTTAAATCTTCCATACTATAGAAATCATCATATTCTATATTTTCTTCGTAGCATCTTATATTAAAAACTTTATATTTATTGGTTTTAGTTCCTTTATATACAGCTTCTTTTCTTTTAAGAACCACTCCAATATATACATTTGCGATATCTTCTAGCTTCATATAAGCCTCCTCTCGTTTGTTCTAAATATTTTATAACACAATTTTAATTGTTTGTCAAGTTTTTTTGTTATATTTGTTTTAGAACTTATTAAATAGAATTGGCACATTTCTGTGTCAGTTCTATCTTTCATATCTTTTTTCTTTTTTCTTGCTTTTCTTTTGTTCCTTTTCCTGTTTTTGTTTTTCTTCAAAAGTTTTTATTTGCTCTAATTTTTCCAAGCTTTGTTTTTCTATATTGTCACATAATTTAATTTTTCTTCTTACTTTTGTAATTTTTTCTCCTATTGCTATAATATCATTTAATATTTCCTCTTTATTTTGATTTTCAGGCAGTTTATCTCTTGTATAATATAATTTCTTTCGTTCATTTATTAATTCTTGTAATTTATCTTTAAAATCGTTTTTACAAGTATTTAATTCACTAAGAGTTGTTATATTAAATTTGCATAGCAATCTTGTTTGTTCAGAATATTCATCCATTTTCTTTACAGCTTCTCTCATCTCTGGAGTCAATTTGTGTTGCATGTTTTTCTTTGGAAATACTTTTAATAAATAACAATAATACAAATATAATGCCTTTAATCCTTTTGCTTTAGGTTTTGTTTTTAAAGTTCCTTTATATTTTAATTTCGTATTCCATGTTTGAGGTTTTGGATATACTTCTTTTTCTGGATTTGTATATAAAATTCTATACTCTATTCTCTCTAGGGAATATTCTTCTCCAAATGCCCTTTCAATTCTAATATTTCTTTTATATGGTTCTCTCCTTATACTAATTTTTCCAGCTCTTATATTCACAAAATATCCCATATTGTTTAAAATATTTACAAATTGCTTATAACTCCATGCTTGTTTTATTGCATAATTAATATCTTCTTTTGCAAAGGTATAATAACTTGATTTTTGTATTGCACTTTCATAATATTTATCAAAATTCACCTTGTAGTTTTTATACTGACCTTTTTTCAAAACTTTAAGTCCATATTCATCGCATAAATCATCTGATGTTCTTCTAAGTAGTGCAGTATTTTCATAATTACTGTAGTATTTCTTTCCATCCACAAAAGATACAGAATTTAATACAAAATGATTATGAATATGTTTTGTATTTAAATGAGTAGATACTACAACTTCAAATCTATCTCCCCACATTTCTTCAGCAAGTTTTACTCCAATTTCATGTGCTACTTCTGGAGTAACTTCTCCTTCTTCAAAAGATTGATATCCATGAAAAGCCATTATCTTATTTCTTTTACTGTATTTATACTTGTTAAATTTCTTTTTAGTTTTTATCATTTGTTTTAAAGCTGTCTTTGGCTCACAATTTATTCCTGATACAAAGAATTGTTTTTCTGTTTTATCTGCATTAGTTGCATAGTTTAATGCTTGCATAATTATATAATCACTTTCTTCTACATTTTTATTTTTTGTTTTCTCTTTATCTGTTGCATAATCAATTACATGATCTAATCTTTTGTCTACTTTCCACAAACTTGTAGTCGCCATTCTTATTCCTCCTCTCTTAAAAAGGGGATTGGGGAATTTTCCCCATATTTGAATTTCGACTGATGAAATTCATTGCTTGCTAAGACATAATTTATAAAACTTCAGATATTGAAAATGCCTAAATTTCATACAGAAACTTAAGCATTTTTTTTCATTATTACTCTTCATATACATATTTTTTTATTACAATTTCATCTGCAATATTACTAATATTATTCATAAGACCTACCCATTTCATTTGATCTTTTTCCTTTAATTCTTCTGTAATATTTTCTTTTATTTTTAATTCTTTCATTAACATTTCGTATTCCTTTTTTGCATTTTTTTGTACCTCTAACAGATGACTTTGTAACTTATTTTCTATCAATAAATATGTGTATTCACCACGTCTATGCTCCTTTAAAAATTGCAATCTTAATCCACTATATTTTTCTAATTTAAATCCTTTTATTTGCTCTGGAGCTTTTATATTTGGTACATAATAATCTCCTTCTTTTCTATAAGTTATATCCATAACTTGCACTCTCCTTTTTTATTTTATTGGAGTTATTAAAGGTACTTTTTTGTACCTTTAATGCTCCTTATTTTTTGTTTTTTGTACTAAAAACTTTACTTTTTAGCCATTTTATATTAAAATTAATTTAGAATATTTGTTGAGTTAGTATTTTGTTTGGCGACTTATACTAACTCTTTTCTTTTATCTTTTCCAGTAATATTTATTCCTTTACACATTTCATATAATCTTGAAATTATTGAATCTGCTATCTCATAATTTTTATTACAAGCTAACCTTTCTCTCAATTTTTCCCTGTTATAATTTGTTGTTATTATTACTGGTAAGTTATTTTCATATCTATTATTTATAATTGTAAATAACTTTTCTAAAGTCCACTCACTAGGTCTTTCTTTTCCTAAATCATCTATTATCAGTAAACCAATTTTCGAATACTTATTTATAATTTTACTTTCATATTCGCCATCAATACTGTATGAATCTTTTACTTCAGTTAATAAATTAATTAATGTTCCGAAAATTACTGGTTGTCCATTTTTTATTAGTTCATTTGCTATACTTGCTGCTAAATGTGTTTTTCCTGTTCCGATATTTCCTGTAATAAATAAACTATTTGATTTCTTACCTGCTAATAAATCAGCTACATATTTCTTTGCTTTAAAATATGCTGTTTTATTTTCATTACATACTTTATAATTTTCAAAACTATAATTTCTTAATCTAGAACTCATACCACTAAGTGTATATAATCTTTCTATATTCTTTTTTCTTTCAATTTCTAATTTAGTTAGTAATTTTATTCTTTCAAGCTCGTCTTGTTCTTTCCAATATTCCTTTGCTTGTTTACAATTGCATCTTTCTGGTATTCTTTTTATACAAATTTCTTTACCTCCTACTACCCAAGTGTTAACTTCTTGTCTTAGTCCTTTTCCACAAAATTCACATTTTAATTCTTTTATTATTTTTGTTTTGACCATACTTTTATTCCTCCTTGTTTTTTTATTTCTTTTTTCATGAATTACTTTTGCTTTTTTAGTCTTTAAATCCACTTTCGTTCTCAAATAGTGTCCCTTCTTCTATTCTATTTTTTATCTTTTCTTCTCTAATCTTTTCTTCTGTGTTACCTAACATTTGTGTAACGTTATTTTTCTTTTGTCTTTCTCTATATTCTCGTTGTCTTCTTCTGTTATCTTCTTGGATTTTTTCAAGTTTATCAGTACTTTGATATACATCCCAATTTTTTATATAGATTGTATCTTCTTTTACAATTATCATGCCAAGATTGCTTAACTGTTGTATAATCGTTGTAAGTTTATTCACTGTCTTGTTCATAACTCTTGCAAGATCATCTATTGTCATTGGAATATTTTCTCCAAGTAATATGGCACCATGTTGATTACTTTTTGCAGCTAATGTTAGCAATTGAAACCATACTCTACAATAGGTGTCCCCATCCCTATTTTTTAATAGCTTTTTTATTTTTTCATTATCAAATATATCTGTATAAATTTTAAGCCATTGTACTTGGATCATATATTAGCCCTCCTTTCTTTTATCGTACAGATGCTTGTTCCTTTTCACTTAAGTACTCTTCCAATGCTTTTACTCTAAATAAGAATTTCCCTCCAACTTTAGAGCATGGTATTTGTTTTCTTTTTACTAGTTGATTAATTAACCAGTATGAAATTCCTAAATATTCTGCTGCCTCTCTCATTGTTAGAGTAGTTCTTTGAATTTCTGGTATCCCCATATTCTCACCTCCCTTTGGAATTTTCTTGACATATTATCTTTTGTGTGGTAAGCTATTGTTATAAGTAATCAATTACTGACTTAGTACTGTAATTTTACTGAAAAGTCAAGTCCTAACTGGTTTGTATTTCTGTAATTGATTTTATATAATAATCGCTTACTCTGGTAAAAGTATATCAGTAATCGATTATGTTTGTCAAGGGCTTACTATAATTTTTTTATAAATTTTTAGGAGGGATTCGTATGAATCTGAATTTTAGTGCATTTGAAGGAAAAAATATTTTTAAATTTGCTAAATATGATATTAAAGAAATAGACAAAAAGAAATATATATTTCCTGATAGTATAAATAAAGAACAATCTAGTGGTGCTCCATTAATTGATATAGAAAAAGACTTTGAAGAATCTATTTTAATAGATCTATTAAATATTGGTAAATTAGCTTTTTATAATGAAACTGATATAGAAAAAAGTGTTTTAGACTTTGTAAATAAATATTCTACATTAGGATTAATAAACGATTTACCTTTGAATAAATACTTTTTCTTAGATGATAAAATCGTTTTAAAAGATTATAACTATATTGGAAATTCTGATTTAACAACAGTAGTAGATAGAAAGAAATATTTTAAATTGTTCTTTCCTACTTGTGATGATAATCAAATTAAAGAATTAATTAATAATGTAACTAAATTAACCGAAACTCCTGCCATGGAAAAATACATATTATCTGATGTAAATAAATTATTATCAGGATCAAATTTATATTGTGAACCTTTAGATATGTTTATTCAATATGCTAAATACTTATATAGTTTATTAAATAATATTTCTAATGAAGATAATTACAATATAGATGAATTATTAAAACAATTTGAAATTAACAATATTAAAATGAGTTTATCTAGAAAAGAAACTTTAGCTGTTGAATTTCAAATTACTTGCTTAAAACAATATATTGATTATTACTTTGCTAAAACAGTAGCACAAGATATTAATCTATTAAAAATATGTAAATTCTGTAATAAAGCTTTTCTTGCTGTCAATCCCAAATCTGAATATGATACTCCTCAATGCAAGAATAAAGCTAATGTTTATAAAAGTAGAGCAAAAAATAAAACGGATTAATCTTCCGTTTTATTTTCTTCACTTTTAACTTTATCTACTCGTTTTACAATAAAACTTGTTTGTTTTTTAAAAGATACTAGATATAATATAAAGCCACATATAATTATAATTGTATATATAATACCTGTTTGTAAATTAAAGAATTTTATTAATTCTTTTACACCTTTTAAAAATAAAATTATTAAAAAAACAGCACACATTGTTCTATATGTATTATTACTTATTAACAATCTTTTTATAAAATCATCTTTTTTTACAGCATTAATATAATCATTATAATTAGAGTATTTAATAAATTTGATTTTCTTTAGTATTTCTTCTATTACTACAGATCCAAATCTACTAATTATTGACCCAATAAAATAAAAAATAAAGGCCATTTCTATAGCATTAGATTGGAAAATATCTATTCCCACATAATATTTTAAAAGATATGTAAAAATAATTCCTGGCAGTAAATAATTAAATATTTTATACTCTTCTAGTTTTTCTATAAATTTTTCCATTTTTACCTCCTTTGAAAAGTATTACCTAACATTATCTCTATATCTTGATTTTTATTTCTATAAAGTATTATTTCTTCATCTGTAATATTAAAATTAAATCCGTAATTTATTCCATCATAAAAATCAATTATTCCTCCATTTTTAGGGATAAATACATTTTTGTTTTTTAACAGTTTTAAACTAGAAAATCTTGATGTATTGCATGCAATAATAACAATATTTTTTTCTTTAATGTTTTTATAGTTAGCTCGTAAATATTCGTCTGTTCTTCTATCATGTCCTACAATCATAAATAAATCTACTGCATTTTCTGGTATAGTCGTTAGAATTGTAATATCTTTATCGGAATTTACAGTATCTACTAAAGTATATATATGAAATAAATCATATATATACTTCATTCTTGCTTCTATTTCTGCATTACTTACATCGCGCTTTGTTACTATATATTTCACTTAATGTTCCTCTACTTTCTCTATTTCTGGTTATAGAATTATAATCTAGTGAAATCATTCCAGAATTCTTAGTATTTCTTACATCATATCCTTTTGTTTCTAAACCATCTGAGCCTCCATTAGAATTACCTGTGTTATCTGAAACAATGTAAACTTCGTCTACTATATTTTTTAATTCTTCCATTATTGCTTCCCCTGTGTCTTTTTTTCCATGGTGCGGAAGTTGAATCACCTTAAAATTTTGAAGATTTTCTTGGGTAACTGATTCGAAAGTTGAATCACCTGTCAAAAGAAGATACTTATCCATTATTTTTACACTTAAATGTATGCTAGTTGCATTTGTAATTGTTTCTCCATCTATATGATCACTTTCTGTTGTATCTAAACCTTTAGCTGCTGCATTTAATATGTAGTCTTTTTCTGGTCCTGATATAGTAATTCCTTCGGCAATTTCAGTGTGTTCAAACGCATCTTGCAAATTATTACCAGAAAGTTGATAAATGTTATCATATATTTCAGTAATTTGCCTCTTTATAGATTCTCTATTTTTTCTTCCATCATCTATTATATCAATTAATTCATCCACATATTTTAATAATAGTACTGTAGTTATCTCTGATACTTTACCATTTTCTACTAAAACTGGTATTCCTTTAAAATGATCATCATCATTATGAGATAAAACAACTTTAACCTTTTCATAACCATTTTCATCCATATATTTCATTACATATTGTGCATATTCTTCACATCCACAATCATATAAAATTAATTCTTGCCCATTGTCTATAATAAAACAATCTCCATTATTTGCATCTTTATTTTCACATTGTTGTGAACTTAAAACTATAATTTTCATATTATTCCTCCTTGTAATTTTAATCATCAAAAGCAAGACCTAAAAGGTCCTGCTTTTATTTCCTATCTCTTGGTGGGAAAGGATCGTTCCCATATGAATTCTTATTTTGAATTCTACCATTAAGCCCATGAATAATATGTTCTGAATTGTTTTGTATTGCTTTTTCTCTTCCTGCTGCTTGTGCTTCTGCTTTTGTGTCATAGTATCCCAATGCTCTATTTGAGTTTTCATATCTGTTTGTCCATCCATTTTCATTATGCACTGTGTGAACATTTCTATTTGGCATTTTTCTTCACCTCCTGTAATATTTTTGTATAAAAGCTTGCAATGCCAAATTAAAAATGTTATAATTTTTTTATCCAATTTAAAATTAAGCTGCAAGTATATACACGCTTGGTTTTAAGAGCTAGCCGCAAACTATGCTCTTTTTTTATGCATTTATCTTACAACAAAATTTATAAAAAGTCAAGTGTTATTGTGATTTTTTTCTCGTTTATTTGTTTTTTGTGGATTTTTTTGTATTACTTTGTCGAAAAATGTAAAAACTGAGTGATTTTTTTCTCACTCAGTTCTATTTATTCTAATATATATTTTTTTAATATTCCTCTACTTTGTATAGAATCTACAAATGAATCTATTTTTTCATTACTTGGTTGAAAACCTTTACATATAGTTTTCTTTTTGAATTTCTTTCTTATGGTTTCATCATTTCTAACCTTATTTTTTTCATCTCTTATACTATCTGAAAATCTTTTTAAATCAGTTTTGCCTTTATCATCTTTCTCTAAATAATACATTTGATCTATTCTCATTATTTCTTCATCCATAGTATATTGATCATTTGTAGTAAATATAATTTGTGAATTAGAATTTTTTATTGTAACTAATTTTAAAATAAATTTTACTAAATCGTTATGTAATGAATTTTCAATCTCATCTATTAATATTAGACCATTAGTATTTAATGTTATAAGTAATAAATAAATATAGCTTAAAAATTTTCTAGTTCCATTTGACATATCATAAAAAGTTAGTTTTTGATTATTTCTATTATAATAATATATTCTCTTTTGTCTAAATCCTTCGACCTTTTCAATTTCGAATTTTTCTATTGAATTATCTATCAATTTTACAACTTCCTCAAGTGTTGTTTTATCTTCTTCAATCCAATTTAAAATTAACCAATATTGCATTCCTCTATCATCAATAGATTCCTCTGCATATATCAAATCATTATTTATATATTCATAAAAACATTTATAGTATTCCAATTTTTCTTCAAAACTATTAATAGCTTTTTCATCTATAATATCTTGAATAAAACTATCCTTATAATTGTATTTTAATCCAATCTCACTTTCTAATCTTCTTTTTTCAATATTTAATTTTGTTTTTTCTTCAGAGGTGAAACTTGACTTATAAGTTAGTTTTTCCCTTGTTTTTATTTCAATTTCTGGATTTAATGTATATTCCAATCTATAAGTATATATGCCTGGTTTTGAACATTTATCTATATATGCAGATAATTCAATTAATGAATATTCATCTTTTCTATTAGCATTTGCCTTAGGCATAATATCTTCTATTCTTCTATAAAATTTTCTCTCTTTTTCTTCGCTTTGACTCTTTTCATTATTAGAATTATATTTCAAAAACATATCTACAGCCATAATTGCCTTTACAATACTACTTTTTCCACTTGCATTACATCCTAAAATTCCAGTTAATTTATTTATGTTTTTACCACTTTCAATTTCAACAACTGTCTCTTTTTTATTTCTTTTTCTAGGTTCAGCTAAAAAATCAATTTTTATTTCTTTATCGATTCCACATATATTATCCATTTTTATATAAATATACATTTTAACCACCTTAATTTTAATTTTATCATATATATTTTAGTTCAAAAATCATAAAAAGTCAACACTTATTGTGATTTTTTTCACGCTAATTTATAAATATTACATTTTATCTAGTATTTTATTGTCCTATATATTTTCTTTTATGAATTTTTGTGTAATCTTTGTAACACTTGAAAAATAAAGAAAAACTACTAGAATTAACATTAAAATTGTAGTATAATCATGACAATTAAATATTAACAAACTTCCACCCATAGTTATGCTGAAAGGAGGTGAAAAAAGCAATGTCTGGAAGTATTGAAAAAAGAGGTGAAAATACTTATAGGTTAGTCGTTTCAGGTGGTAAAAATCTTGATGGTACTAGATGTAAAAAAACAAAAACTATACATGGTACAAGAAAAGATGCTGAAATTGCTCTAGCTGAGTTTATTACAGAAGTAAATCGTGGATTAGTTCCAGAAGGAAAGTCAATTACCTTTGAAGAATTCTTTTATATTTGGGATGAAAAATATGCTTCAAAAGAATTAGCACCAAAAACTTATTCAAGATATATTGGAATATTAAAATCTCGAATTCTTCCATATTTAGGTTCATTTCCTTTAGACAAAATCAAACCAACAGATTTAATGAACTTTTATGATATGTTAGAAAATGATACCCAGATAAAGAGAATAGCAAAAAATAATGGTCAAAGAACTTTAAAACCATTATCTCCAAAAACAATTCTAGAGCACCATAGACTAATAAGTGCCATGTTACAAAATGCAGTATACTGGCAGTTGTTACCTTCTAATCCTGCTAGAAGAGTTAAACCACCAAAGACTAAGAAACCTAAAATGGAATTTTTCAATGATGATGAATGCAAAGTTCTTATACAATCTTTAACAGAACTTACAGGAAGCAAATTAAAGTACAAAGTTGCAATTCTTCTTGATATTTTCTCTGGTATAAGACGTGGAGAACTTATTGGACTTGAATGGTCTGATGTAGATTTTAAAAATGAAACCATTAATATTAATAAATCTACTCAGTACTTACCTGAAAATGGAATCTTTGACAAAGATACTAAAACAGAAAGTTCTAATAGAATTGTTCCAATACCAGATTACATTACCAAAACTCTTCTTGAATATAGAGAATGGTATGATGAACAAAAAGACATCTGGGGAGATAAATGGATTGAATCTAATAAACTATTTGTACAAGATAACGGGAAACCTATGCATCCAGATACAATTGGAAAATGGTTTAAACCTTATATTGAAGAATTAGGACTACCTATAATTAAATTTCACGGTATTAGACATACAAATGCTACTCTCATGATTGCTAATAATGTTGATATAGCAACAGTATCTGCAAGACTTGGACATGCAAGTATTAACACTACTATAAAATACTATGTACATCCATTAGAGAAAAATATGAGAAAAGCAGCGTATGTATTACAAGACCTATTAATAGGTGACAACTAATAATCTTTTTTCAATAAAATTACAAAAATTGCTTTTTTTAAGTCTTATTGTGAAATTTTAGGCTATTTATAGCTATTTAAAGTAGCTTGTGTCCCCAAGCTGTCCCCAAAAATAGCCTAAAATCTACTTTCACAAAAAAATAAAGAGTCCACAATCTCTTGCGACTCTAAGTTTAAATCTTGGTTGCGGGGGATAGACTCGAACTTACGACCTTCGGGTTATGAGTAAAGCTCATAAAGTATTGGTAAATCTAGCTTTTGTCTGTATTCGTTGGTATATTTGGTGTGCCCAATTTTTTGACTTTGTAAATTTATGTGATTTTGGTTCATTTTTGGTCAGTTGTGTGCCCATTTTGAGCCCAATTATTTTTATAAATTTATGGAGGTTTTGATTATGAATAATTTTAGAAATGTTAATGATGATATTTTAAAAGAGTGGTTAAATTTTAGAGAAGAAACAGATCTTGCTTTTATTAATGATGAAGATAGAAAACATACCGTTAAATTTGATGATTTCTCTGAAAAGATTTTAAATAGTATTCCTAAACAGAATAGAAAGTTTGTTGAAAAGCAACTCAATTTACTTAATTCTAGCTTTTTAGATTATATTGTTTATTGGAATGAGAAATATTACAGAAATGGCTTTTGTGATGGTGTTGAGTTAATTACTGGTTGCATTGATAAATAGTTAAAATTAATCCAAAGTTTTTTCATTATTTTGAAAAAACTTTGGATTTTCATATACTTTTTTCAAATGGATGAAAAAATATTTGCTTATTCTTATGCTTAAATTTTAAAACAATTTTTAAACTTATTTAATTTTTTTACAATCACTAAATAATTCATCTATATTTTTATATCTTTCTTTTGGATCTGCACTCATACCTTTATTTACTATATTTAGTAATTGATTATTCTGCACATTGTCTATAATAGTTTTGCCTGTCATCAGGTAATAGATTGTCATAGTTAGAGCATATATTTCATGACACCTATCATATTTATCAAATCCAATCACTCTTAAAATTGGATCATTGAACCATCCTTTAAACTCTGTGTTTATGCTTGTCAAAGAGCTTTCTTCTACCTTAATCAATCCAAAATCTGATATTTTAACTACATTCACATCATCATATAATTTTATTAATATATTTTTAGGATTGATATCTCTATGTAATCTTCCTTTTAAATGAATATATTTAAACGCTTTTAGAACTTGAAAAACATAACTTTTTCGTTCTGTCATATTTAACTTATTATTGTTTATTCTTATAAAATCATAAAGATTATTATCCATATATTCCATAGTATATTCACTCTTTTCAGTATTATATGAATAAACATCAATTATATAAGGAGACTTAAAAGATTTTAATTCATCAAATTCTCTTTTAAATCTTTCTAATTCTTTATCTGTTAAATCTTTTTTGGCTCTTTTTAATGCTATTTTTTTATTGTAAAACTCATCCTTGTAGTAATATACAAAAGCATATGATCCTTGCCCTATAAGATGCAAATTCGCTTTTTTATTACTGGGCGACTCTAGTTTTATTTTCATTTCTGAATAACTTCTACATTTAAAAATTTGACGTCCTGAAATATTATCAGATTCATAAATTTCATAGCCATCTCTCTTTAAAAATTCATTTATTTTATCTAGTGCTTCTTCCCAATTTTTGCTTTCATCTCTAACTGCTGGATTAAATACTTCAAGAATAAATCTTAAAAATTCTTTGTCATTTGTATTTTTTATTCCAAATCGTGGATCATAAAATACCCAATCGTCCTCCCAGTCCAAATTATTTATTCTATGCTGTGCTATATCTCCATAAGCATTTTTAAATCTTCGATCAGTAGATTCAAGTTCTTGTAAATTATATAATCTTGACAAAAATGAAACTTCGTCTAATCTTCCACTCCAAAAATATTGTATCTTTTTACTATTCTTTTTATCATAATATCCACTAGTAAGTATGTCTATGATGTCTTGTCTTGTATATTCCGTAATTTTATTTTCAACCATATTATCTCTCCATTACTCCGTTTATTATAATTACTCTAAAAAATATTTAATTAGATTGCTATATTGATCTTGTGCATTTAAGCAAGTATCTATTAAATAGCCTTTTTCATTTTTATATTCTTTTAGTCCTCTATAATAAAATAATTTATCTTTATCTAAAATAATAAATGGTACTATATTATTTTTTAAACACTCTTTAAATGCTATTATTCTACCAACTCTTCCATTACCATCTTGAAATGGATGTATTCTTTCAAATCTAACATGAAATTCTATTATCTCTTTTATTGTTATTTTATCTAATGAATTATACCATTGCATTAGTTTTAACATGTCTTTTTTTACACTTTTCGGTAATGTGGTTTTCATATTTCCTGCCTCATTTGCTAACTTCTTATAGTCCCCCACATTAAACCAATCTTTTCTACTATCTGACGTTCCCTCTTTTAATATTTTATGAAATTCTTTAATCATTTCTTCTGTTAACTCTTTATCTGCTACATCTAGCATATAATCAACTAATTTAAAGTGATTAGCAGTTTCAATAATATCATCTAAATTTGTAATTGATTCTTTTTTTGTCAATAATGTATTCGTTTCATAAATATATCTAGTTTGATCTTCTGTTAGTTTGCTTCCCTCAATGTGGTTTGTATTATATGCAAAAATTATCTGTGTATTGTGATACAAGTTTCCTTTTAGTTTCATTTCTTTTTGTTCTCTTAAAACTTTTAATACATTTATCTTAGAAACATCAAATTCATCTTCTTTTAATAATTTATCAACTGAAACTTCGAATAATTCCGCTAGCTTTTTTAAAGATTCAATATTAGGTTCTAAAGCTCCAGCTTCATATTTAGATATTGTAGCTGGCTTAACTCCCAATACCTCTGCAACTTCCATTTGAGTCATTTTCTTTTCTTCTCTATATTTTTTTATTTTTTCTCCTAACATAATAAAAACTC
>CAKNNA010000020.1 GCA_930989765.1 uncultured Clostridium sp.
AAATGCTATATAAAAATAAGATATATAATATCATTAATTTTTTAGCTTAATTATAGCTTAAATTATAAACATTAACCTCAGATTCCTTACCATATCACATTTTATTATTCACACTTTTTTCTAATTTATTCTTAGTTTCCATATTATCTATAATCATACAATTCATAGCCAATTCAAAATTATAAAGAAATCTTAAGTAAATTCAATATATATAATATTAATTTAAATAAACACTATCAGCCATATTGCATTCCTATTAAATTATATGATATACTTACCTTAACTTTAATTGGAAATTCAAGGAGGTACACAATATGAGTAAAGTTTTAGGTATTATTGCAGAGTATAATCCATTTCACAATGGGCATTTATACCATTTAGAAAAAGCAAAAAAAGACACTTCTTCAAAATATACAATTGCAATCATGAGTGGAAATTTTACACAACGCCGGAAGTACCTCTATAATTGACAAATGGTCAAAAGCTCAAATGGCAATAGAAGGCGGATTTGATTTAGTTATTGAACTACCTACTGTATATGCAATTTCAAGTGCCGAAAATTTTGCAGATGGAGCTGTTAAAATTTTAAATTCTATGAAAATTGTAGATTATCTTTCCTTTGGAACTGAAACACAAGATTATAATTCATTAGATAAAATTGCAACCATACTTTATAATGAACCAAGAGAATACAAAAATATACTTCAACACGAATTAAAAAAAGGACTTTCATTTCCTAAAGCTAGGCAAAATGCATTAATGATGTATTTAAATGATATTAGAAATTACGCAAAATTACTCTCATCTCCAAATAATATTTTAGGAATTGAATATATAAAAGCATTAAAAAAATATAATAGTAATATTGTTCCATACCCTATACAAAGATTTGAATCAGAATATCACAGTAATAAAATAAATGGAAATATTGCAAGTAGTACTGCTATTAGAAATATAATAAAAAATGACAATTTGCCTATACTTAGAAAATTAATGCCAGATTCAAGTTTTTCTATTCTCATAGATAACTTAAAAACTGGACATATTGTACCTGATTTATCAACATTTGAAAAAATTATAATACATAACTTAAGAAAGATGTCTATTGATGAAATACATATGCTTCCAGATGTATCAGAAGGCTTAGAAAACTCTATTAAAAATGCTGCTAATTCCTGCAATAATATAATTGATTTTTTAAATATTATAAAGAGCAAAAGATATACATCTACTCGCCTTCAAAGAATTTTACTATATAGTCTTTTAAATATTACAAAAAAAGAAATGGATATTTCAAAAAAAATCACTCCATATATTAGAGTTTTGGGATTTAATAACAAAGGTAAACTTTTAATTTCTGAAATTGCAAAAGCAAACCCTAAACTTGATATTATAACTTCTGTAAAAAAATATATTGATATTTCAAACAATAAAAATAATAAAATTCTACTTGAAAAAGATATTTGGGCGACTAATGTTTATACTATAGGCTATGAAGATGATTCTTGGAGTAATTTAGATTATACACATAAAATAATAAACATTGAACGGGTCATAATTAACTATTTTTAGTTAGTTATGACCCGAACTTATTTTATAAAATATTTATTTTGTAATCCATTTTATTAAATTCAAATTTGCAGGTTCAAGTAACATTTCATGTTTTGGCATTACTCTAAATGTATAGCCATAATTTCCTCCTGTTTTTAATTCTATTTTTGCAGAGAATATATATTTTCTTTCTTCTTCATTTTCATCTATAATTCTCATAGGAATTACATTTACATCTTCTACTATACCATTTTCTAATATTTTGCCATAATAACATTCTGCTGTTATATTTTCTACATTAATATTTGGAAGTTCTACCATACAAGATACTTCTATATTATTACCTGCATCAATTGTAATATTGTCAAAATTATTTTTTTGAGTTATTTTTATATCTTTCCAGTTTGCTGTAATTTCTTCTTTCCAATTATTAAATTCTGCAACATTATCGACATTTTCATAATATTTATTAGTTAAATTAATTAAAGGCATATAATAATTATTTGTATAATCAATAAGCATTCTTGATGTACTATATTTTCCTCCTGTAGATATTATTGAATTTTTCATTTTTGTAATCCAAGCTTTTGACATTCCATTTTTATCTTTATCATAATATAATGGTAATATTTTATCTTCTAGAGTTCTATACATACTTTGACTATCTGCTGAATCTTGTGCATCATATGATTCGTATTCGGCATTTGTTCCTATTGTCCAACCATTTTCTTGGTTATAACCTTCTGCCCACCATCCATCTAATACACTAAAATTGATTACACCATTTACAGAAGCTTTTTGTCCACTTGTTCCTGAAGCTTCCATTGGTCTTCTTGGGTTATTTAGCCAAACATCTACACCACTTATTAGGTATCTTGACATTGCTATATTATAGTTTTCTAGTAAGAATATTTTTCCTTTAAATTGTGGCATCATTGATATATCATGTATTGCTTTTATCAAATCTTGCCCTTCTTTATCTGCTGGATGTGCTTTTCCTGCAAATACTAATTGTACAGGTCTATCACTATTATTTAATATTTGTGTTATTCTTTCTAAATCTTTAAATATTAAAGTTGCTCTTTTGTATGTTGCAAATCTTCTTGCAAAACCTATCATTAAATTATTTACATTTAATTTTGATATTATTGAGTTTATTTCTTCATAACTATATCCAGATCTTCTTAATCTTTCTGTAGTATTTTCTTTTATTAATCTAATTAGTTTTTCTTTTCTTGCTTGATGAGTTTGCCATAATTTATCATCTGGTATACTTTTTATTTTTTCCCATACATAGTCATGTTGAATATTATCTTGCCAATATGGAATTAAATATTTATTATATAGTTTCTTTAAATTTGGATCAAGCCAAGAACAAGTATGTATACCATTTGTTACATATCCTATTGGAGATTCATTTGCTGCAATTTCTGGCCAAACTTCACTAAATAGCTCTCTTGAAACTGCCCCATGAAGCTTACTTACACCATTTTTCTTTCCTGCTACTTTTAAAGCTAATATTCCCATATTAAATCCTGTATCTAAGTCTGGCATAGGTTTCATTCCCATTTTTAAAAACTCTTCTCTTGTAAGACCAATTCTTGGCCAAAAATCTTTGAAATATTTTTCTACCAAAGATATTGGGAATATATCATTTCCTGCTGGAACTGGAGTATGTGTTGTAAATACTGTTTTTGAACTTACTATGTCTTTTGCAACATTAAATGAAACTTGTTTTTCTTTTATTGTATTTTTTATTAATTCTAATATTAAAAATGCTGAATGTCCCTCATTCATATGGTATACTGTTGGCTTTAAACCAAGTGCTCTTGTTAAAAGATTAACTCCTCCCATTCCAAGAACTATTTCTTGCCTTATACGCATTTCTTGGTCTCCACCATAAAGTCTTAATGTTACATCTCTATCTTCTGGATTATTTTTATCTATATCAGAATCTAGTAAATATAGTTTTACTCTACCAACATTTATTTGCCATACTTTTAGGTAAATTCTTCTTTTTGGAAATTTAATATAAATTAATAAATCTTCTCCATTTTTATCTTTTACAGGGTTTATTGGTAAGTCATACAAATCTATATCTTTATATTCAGTTTCTTGAACTCCTGCTCCATTTATTTTTTGATGAAAATATCCATTTTTATATAATAAACCAACTGCAACTAATGGAATTCCTAAATCACTTGCAGATTTTAAATGGTCACCTGATAAAATTCCAAGTCCACCTGAATATATAGGCATAGTTTCATCTAACCCATATTCTGCTGAAAAATAAGCTATTAAATCTTTTTTATTTTCTGGATATTTGTTAGAAAACCAAGTAGTTTTACTATTCATATAATCTTCAAAATTATCCACTACTTTGTCATACTCTTTTAGAAAAATTAAATCTTTTGCTGCCATTTCTAATCTATCTTGAGATACTAATTTCAAAAATTTTACTGGGTTTTTATTACAAGCTTCCCATAAATCTGAATCTATTGACTTAAATAATCTTAAGAATTCTGAATTCCAAGACCACCATAAATTATTTGCTATCTCTCCAAGTTTTGCAATCCTTTTAGGTAATTGTGGATTTACAATTATTCTATTAAATACATACATTTTATAATTCCTCCTTCGTATTTTTTGGTTTTATCTTGAATAAGTTTAATACTGTTTTAAAATTACAAATATATTATCCATTAAATAAAAATATTTGTCAAGCAATTTTTGTCTTTTTCATTTAGGTGTCCATTTGGGTGTCCATTTGTCCATTTGGGGACAGGTACCCAATGGATAAAATGGAAAAGAATGTAAAAATGTCCATTTGGTGACTGTCCCCAAATGGACATCAAAATGGACACTTAGATGGTTATTATTCATCTTTTGCTGTGTTTATTTTTAGTAATTTAAATATTTCTACTATTAATAATGGTGATAAAACAAGTAAAATTAATTCTATAATATTTTCAAATGGTAATACTGGTATACTAAATATTTGTCTTAGAGCTGGAACTAATAGTATTACTAGCATTAACGCTGCAGATAGTAATACTGCTCCTATTAATTTGCTATTGTTAAATACTTTTGTTTTAAATATTGATTTTTTATTATTTCTTACATTAAATACATGTACAAGTTCTGATAATGCAAGTGTTGTAAATGCCATTGTTTGCCCTACTTCTATTTTTGATTCGTCTAGTGTTAAACCTTCTATTGCTTCATTTGTTGTTGCTAATCCTATTATAAATGCTGCAAGTGTTAATAACCCTATCATTATTCCTTGATATACCACTCTCCATACCATTCCTTTTGTAAATACTCCTTTGCTTGGTTTTAGTGGTTTTCTTTGCATTATATCTGAATTTGCTGGGTCAAATGCTAGTGCTAATGCTGGCAAAGAGTCTGTTACTAAATTTATCCATAATATGTGTATTGGAAGTAAGATTTCTAAGTGATTTATATCTGTTATTCCAAACCATTTTCCAAGTAGTGGTGTTAGTAATGTTGCAAATAGTAATACTACTATTTCTCCTACATTACTTGATAGTAAAAATTGTATAACTTTTAAGATATTATCATATATTCTTCTTCCTTCTTCTACTGCTGATACTACTGTTGCAAAATTATCATCTGTTAAAATGACATCCGCTGCTTCTTTTGCAACATCAGTTCCTACAACTCCCATTGCACATCCAATATCTGCTGTTTTTAGTGCTGGACTATCATTTACACCATCACCTGTCATTGCAACTATTTCACCATTTTTTTGCCATGCTTTTACTATTCTTACTTTATGCTCTGGTGATACTCTTGCATATACTGAGTAATTTCTTATATTTTTTTCTAATTCTTCATCTGACATATTTTCTAATTCTTGACCTATTATTGCTTCTGATTCTTTTTCTAATATTCCTAATTTTTTTGCTATTGCTATTGCTGTTATTTTATGGTCTCCTGTAATCATTACTGTTTTAATGCCAGCTGTTTTACATTTCTCTACTGCTTTTTTTGCTTCCTCTCTTGGTGGATCTATCATTCCTACCATACCTATAAATATTAGGTCTTTTTCTAGGTCTTTCATTTCTTCTTTTGATGGTATATGGTCTATTTCTTTATATGCACATCCTAAAACTCTTAAGGCTTCTTTTGCCATTTCTTCATTTTTTTCATTTATTATTTTTTTATAATTTTCTAAATCTTGGTGTTTCTCTCCATTTATTTCATAAGCTATACATCTATTTAATAGTTCATCTATTCCACCTTTTACATATACTATGAATTTTTCATTTGCTTTATTTACTGTTGACATTAATTTTCTGTCAGAATCAAATGGAATTTCTTCTACTCTTTCAAAATTCTGATAAATTTCTTTTTTAAATCCAAGTTTTAAGCCCATATCTACTAAAGCTGTTTCTGTTGGATCTCCTGCTAAGCTTCCATCTTCTGATATTTTTGTATCATTACATAGCATATTTGCATATACTAATTTCTTTAAATCTTCATCATTTGTTTTTGCACCTTCTATTTTTATATCTTTTATATCTACTAAATTATTATTCCAAAAAACTTTTTCTACTGTCATTTGGTTTTTAGTTAATGTTCCTGTTTTATCTGAACATATTACAGTGCTACTTCCAAGTGTTTCAACAGCTGGCAATCTTTTTACTATGGCATTTTTCTTTACCATTTTTTGTACACCAATTGCTAGAACTATTGTTGAAACTGCAGCTAATCCTTCTGGTATTGCTGCTACTGCCAAACTTACTGCTGTCATAAACATATGAATTGGCTCTTTTCCTTGAATTAAACCTATTATAAATATTATTACACATATTGAAAGTGCCACTATTCCAAGTGTTTTTCCAAGTTTATTAAGTTTTTGTTGAAGAGGTGTTTCTTGTTTTTCTGCCTCATTTATCATTCCTGCAATTTTTCCAACTTCTGTTGTCATTCCTGTTTCTACTACAATTCCTTTTCCTCTACCATATGTTACAAGACTAGAAGAAAAAGTCATATTTTGTCTATCACCAATTCCAACTTCATCTTTATCTATTTTAACTGTAGATTTTTCAACCGGTACAGATTCTCCTGTTAAAGAACTTTCTTGTACTTTTAAATTTACTGCTTCTGCTAGTCTTAAATCTGCTGGTATATAATCTCCTGTTTCTAAAACTACTATATCTCCTGGTACCAATTCTCTTGCTGGAATTACACTTAAATGCCCATCTCTTATTACCTTTGATGCATGATCACTTAGTTTTTGTAATGCCTCTAATGATTTTTCTGCTTTTGACTCTTGAACAACACCGATAATTGCATTTACTATTACAACAATCATTATTATAATTGTATCTGTTATACCTTCACCTTCTGCTATTCCTACCGCTCCTGAAACAATTGCAGCAATTATTAAAACTATTATTGAAAAATCTTTAAATTGGTCTAAAAACCTTTGAAATAACGTCTTTTTCTTTGCTGCTTTTAGCTCATTATAACCGTATTCTTGCAATTTTCCCTTTACGCTTTCGCCTTTTAGTCCTTTTTCTAAATCAGTTTGCAAAGTTTCTTTTACTTCTTCTACTTCTTTGTTAAACCATTTTTTTTCTTCCAATTCAATTCCTCCTATTCTTTTTCTCTTTTGATATTTTTTGCATTTTTCATATTTTAATGCAAATTTTATATTTTTAAAAAAAATAACTTATTAAAATAAGACTTTTAAAAGATTTATAAAAAACTCTTTTAAAAGTCTCACTACTTTTTTAAAAGCTACTAACCAGGTATTATACCGCGATTGTTGATTAGTATTTTTACAGCTACTCCCTTTTAAACTTATATTTTGGTGACCCCTACGGGAATCGAACCCATGATTCCACCTTGAGAGGGTGGCGTCTTAACCGCTTGACCAAGGGGCCAATTTGTACTATATATTTATACCACTTTTTTTTTATTTCGTCAATTATTTTTTTATATTATTATAAATTTAGTTGAAGGTTAACTAATCATAACCTGTCCCCAATTAACCATTTTTGGTCATTCTGGGACAGGTCCCGATTAACCATTTTTGGTCACTCGGGACCTGTCCCAGAATGACCATTAACAGATCTCAAAATCTATTTGCCTTAATATTTTATTTGCTGATATTACTTTTATTTTTACTTTATCACCTATTTTATAGGTTTTTTTAGTTTTTTCTCCTATTAAAATTTTTCGTGATTCGTCATATATAAAGTATTCATCTCCTAAGTTTTCAAATCTTACTAAGCCTTCTACTGTATTTTCTAGTTCTACAAATATTCCAAATTGTGTAACAGATGAAATTATACCTTCATATATTTCTCCTATTCTTTCTTCCATATATTCTGCTTTTTTCAAGTCTTCACTTTCTCTTTCTACTTTTGTTGCTATTTTTTCTCTTTCTGATGATTTAAAAGCTCTGTCTTCTGCTTTTTTACTATATTCTTCTATAAATTTATCTGATACATTATAGTTTTGTTCTAAGTATTTTGATATTATCCTGTGTATAAATAAATCTGGATATCTTCGAATTGGTGATGTGAAATGACAATAGTATTTACTTGCTATACCAAAATGTCCTTTGTTTTCTGCTTCATATTTTGCAACTTTTAGTGTTCTTAATATTAAATTAGAAACTACTCTTTCTTCTTCTTTGCCTTTTACTTCTTCTAAAACTTTTGAAAACTCTTTAGGGTATACTTTTTCGTTTGATATTTTTATATTTAGCCCAAAATTATATAAAAATTTATTTAGTTCTTTTACTTTATCTATGTCTGGCTCTTCATGCACTCTATATATAAATGGGCTTTCTAACCAATAAAATTTTTCTGCTATTACTTCATTTGCTGTTAGCATGAATTGCTCTATTATTTCATGACTAAAATATGTTTGATATTTTGATATGTTTCTTACTTTTCCCTGTATATCTAATTCTATTTTACTTTCTGGAATGTCTAAATTTAAATACCCTTGCATTTGTCTTTTATTTTTTAATATTGTTGCAAGTTCTGCCATTAGCTTAAAATCCCCAATATATTCTTTATATCTTTCTAAAATTTTTTTATTTTTCCCATCTAAGATTTCTTGAACATCTTTATAATTCATTCTTTCTGCAACATTTATTACTGATTTATATACTTCTTGAGTTACTACATTTCCTTTTTTATCTATTTCCATTGTACAAGTTATAGTAAATCTATCTTCTTTTGCATTTAAACTACATATTCCATTTGAAATTTCTCTTGGAAGCATTGGTATTACTCTTCCTAGCATATATATACTAGTACCTCTTAAAAGTGCCTCTTGATCTAGTATGCTTCCCTCTTTTACATAATTGCTTACATCTGCTATATGTACATCTAATTTATAATTTCCATTTGGAAGTCTTGTAACTTTCACCGCATCATCTAAATCTTTAGCATCTTCTCCATCTATTGTAAATATAATATCTTTTCTTAAATCTACTCTGTTTTTTATATCTTTTTCATCTATTTTGTTTCCATACAATTTTGCTTCTTCTACTACTTTTTCTGGAAAAGTTGATGGCAATTTATACTCTTTTATTAATGATAGCATATCTATTCCAGCTTGATTTGGCGGACCTAACACTTCTATAACTTTTCCTTCTGCCTTTTTGCCCTTTATAGGATATTTAGTAATTTTCACTAGTACTTTGTGCCCATTTCTTGCTTTTCCAAAATCCTTTTTTGATATAAACACATCTGTCCCAAAAGTTTTATCATCTGGAACTACAAAACCAAAATTTGTATTATTTTGAAATGTTCCAACTAAAGTATCCTTTTTGTGATTAATTATTCTTTTAATTTTTCCTTCTGCACTCTTAACTTTATTTTTCTCTTCTATTATTTCGATTAAAACTTTATCTCCATTTAAAGCATTATGAGAATTTTCCTTTGCTATATATACCTCTTCTTCTTTACCATCTAATTTTACAAAGCCAAATCCTTTTTTATTCCTTCTATACACACCTTCTTGATAATTTTCTTCTATAATTTTATACCTTTTCTTTTTGTTTTTTCCTATTTTAAACTCCATTTCCAAATGATGCAAAATTTCCAAAAACTCTGGATAATCCTTTTTTGGTACACCTAAAATCATTGCTATCTCTTTTGCCTTCATCGGCACATAATCATCATCTTTCATAAATTCTAATATCATTTCAGCTTTTTTATTCATCTAAAAATTTTTCTCTCCTTTTTTTATCCATTAAATGTCCATTTAGGTGTCTATTTGGGGACAGGTACCATTGTGACATTTTTACATTATTTTCCTTTTTGTCCATTTGGTACCTGTCCCCAAATGGACACCCAAATGGACATTTATAAAAAGAGCGTGTTAAACTATAACCGCTCTTTATTTTGCCATATATAATATTCCAAGTGCAATAGTTAAAATTGCAAATACTATTGATAATATTATTGTCCATCTTTTTAATTTTCCTTCTTTAGTTCTTCCTTTATTTTTTTCATAAAAATTATTTGTTGATGAACCTGTAATTGTTGAAGATAAACCTTGGTCTTCTTTAGTTTGCATTAGTGCTAATATAATTATTGCAATTGCTACTATAAAATATATGACTATTAATATATTTCTTGCAATATCCATTTTTCGTTTTTCCTCCTAGCTTGTTTGTCTTTCATTTATTTGGTATTTTAACATATATTTATATAAATTGCAAATTTTTTTGCAATTTTTTTACTTAGATTTATAAGTTGTTACAATTACCGTCTTATATAAATTGCCATAGATGTACTTTTATAAAATTTATGTGATGATATGTGCTGATAAAAGAATCCTCTTAATGACATTAATGTCATTAAGCTCATTGAGTTAAAATATATTTATATCCACCAAAATAGTTAATGTAAATAAATTTATTTACATTAACTATTTTGCCTACTTACAAAAATTATAATTTATTAATATTAATACATTCCTTCCATTCCTGATGGTGCCCCGTTTCCACAGTTGCATGATTTTTCTTCTGGCAAATCTGTTACCAAGCTTTCTGTTGTTATTACCATTGATGCAATTGATGCTGCATTTTGGATTGCACTTCTTGTTACTTTTGTTGGATCTACTATTCCTGATTTTTTCATGTCTACATATTTTTCTGTTGATGCATCAAATCCTGTTCCAACTGGTGATTGTTTTACTTTTTCTATTATTACTGCTGGTTCTAGTCCTGCATTTATTGCTATTTGTTTTGCAGGTTCTTCTAGTGCTTTTAATACTATTTTTGCACCTAACTCTTCTCCACCTTCTAAAGTTCCTACATATTTTTCTACTTTTGGTATTACATTTAGTAGTGCTGTTCCACCACCTGCTACTATTCCTTCTTCTACTGCTGCTTTTGTTGCAGATAGTGCATCTTCTATTCTTAATTTTTTGTCTTTCATTTCAACTTCTGTTGCTGCTCCAACTTCGATTACTGCTACTCCTCCTGCAATTTTTGCTAGTCTTTCTTGAAGATTTTCTTTGTCATAACTGCTTGTTGTTTCTTCTATTTGTGCTTTTACTTGTCTTACTCTTTCTTGTATTTTTGCTTTATCTCCCATTCCATCTACTATTATTGTGTTTTCTTTTTGTACTTTTACTTGTTTTGCTCTTCCTAATTGCTCTATTGTTACATCTTTTAGTTCTAATCCTAAGTCAGATGTTATTACTTCTCCACCTGTTAAGGTTGCTATATCTTCTAGCATTGCCTTTCTCTTGTCTCCAAATCCTGGTGCTTTTACTGCAACTACATTTAATACTCCTCTTAATTTGTTTAGTACAAGTGTTGATAATGCTTCTGTTTCTACATCATCACATATTATTACTAGCTTTCCTGATGCTTGCATTAAGTTTTCAAGTAGAGGTAAAATTTCTTGAATATTGCTTATTTTTTTGTCTGTTATTAATATGTATGGATTATCCATTATTGCTTCCATTTTTTCTGTATCTGTTACCATGTATGGTGATACATATCCTTTATCAAATTGCATTCCTTCTACTACATTTAGGTCTGTATTTGATGTTTTTGATTCTTCTATTGTTATAACACCATCTTTTGATACTTTTTCCATTGCTTCTGCAATTAATTCTCCAACTTCTTGATTATTTGCAGATATGCTTGCAACTCTTGCTATATCTTCTTTTCCATTTACTTCTGAACTAATTTCTTTTAATCCTTCTACTACAACTCCTACTGCTTTATCCATTCCTCTTTTCATTGCCATTGGGTCTGCTCCTGCAGCTACATTTTTTACACCTTCTTTTATCATGCTTTGTGCTAATACTGTTGCTGTTGTTGTTCCATCTCCTGCTACATCATTTGTTTTTTCTGAAACTTCTTTTACTATTCTTGCTCCCATGTTTTCGAATTTATCTTCTAATTCTATTTCTTTTGCTATTGTTACACCATCATTTGTAATTAGTGGTGCTCCAAAACTTTTGTCTAAAACAACATTTCTTCCTTTTGGACCTAATGTTACTTTTACAGTATCTGCTAATTTATTAACTCCTTCTAATAAGGATTTTCTTGCATCTTCTCCAAATTTTATTTGTTTTGCCATTTAAAATCATTCCTTTCTTTTATTTTTTAGATAATTTTCTTAAGGGTTTTTTACTTTTAATTAACCTTACTTTATTATTTTAATAGGTATTTACTTAATATTTTATAAGCTATTTTTTTGTTTATCTATTATTTTTACTATTATATTTTTATTCAACTATTGCTAATATATCATCTTGTTTTACTATTATGTATTCTGTTCCTTCATATTTTACTTCTGTTCCAGAATATTTGCTTACTATTACATTATCTCCTTTTTTTACATTCATTACTTCTGGTTTTCCATCTATTATTTCTCCTGGACCTACTTCTATTACTTCTGCTATTTGTGGTTTTTCTTGAGCTGAGCTTGCTAAAATTATTCCACTTTTTGTTGTTTCTTCGCCTTCTTTCATTTTTATTAATACTCTACTTCCTAATGGTTTAATCATTTTTTATTACCTCCTTATATTTTTTATGTTTTTTATTTTTAGCACTCTTTTGGTTTGACTGCTAATAATTTATACCCATTTTATTCAATTGTCAATAGTTTTTTTGAAAATTCACAAAATTTTCACATTCTGATTTTTATTACTTACAAACTATAATCATTTAATTCTTCCTTTATTATATTCTTGCAGTATAATTTTATGAATATTTATATTTTTATAACTTTTAAACTTAAAATTAGTTATTATTTTTAAGTAAAATTTATTTTTAAACATAAAATTATATAAAAATAGACCCTAAATATTTTTTAGAGTCTAGTAATATGTAAAATTTCCTTAGCATGTATTTATTAGATTATTATAAAACTACTGAAAAAATATTATTTAATATCTTTTCAGTAGTTTTTCTAAATTTTTTGTTACTTTACCTGCACAGGTGTAGTAACATTAGATATGTTGTCGCCAACTAAATTTATCATCACTGCAACACCAAAACTTTCATCTACTTTATTAAAAAAATTATCTAAAGCATTTGAAATTCTTTGAATTAAGTTTCCAGCAAAAGCCTGAAATACTCTTTTATCATATACAAATAATTCAAAGTTACATGTCATATCACATTCTCTCATTGTTGATCCTAGGTATGTGTTTGCATATCCAAGAATAAGATTTTTGCCATATGTATCTTTTTGATTTATGTCTTCCATAACAAAAAATACTATTTCTGGCTCACATTTTTTTCTATATTCAGTAAGCATTCTTTTATATCTTTGTAATATTTTTTTGTTCCTTCCTTCTTTTTTTGGATTTACAATTTCTTCATGAATTGTTGCTATTCGATTTAAGTCACTTTCCAATAAAGATCTGAAAATAATGGAATGTTTCTTATCTACATAGTATACTGCTTCTTCTCCTTTTTCATTTTTTACATAGAATGTTTTTGGTATCCGTTTGTAAGTTGTCATGTTTGCGACCTCCTAAATTTTAATATCTATATTTTACCATACTTTACATAATTTTGCAAGCTTTTCCAGCCTTTATTAATCCTACAAATAATGGTGCTGGTTCATCTGGTCTTGATTTTAATTCTGGATGAAATTGTCCTGCTATAAAATATGGGTGTATATTTTTATCTAATTCTACTATTTCCACCAAACTCCCATCTGGTGATAATCCAGAACATATTAGACCTGCTTTTTCTAATCTTTCTTTATAGTCATTATTGTATTCAAAACGATGTCTATGTCTTTCATCTATTTTTGTTTTATTATATACTTCTTTTGCTAAAGTTCCTTCTTTTATATTGCAAGGGTAACTACCAAGCCTCATTGTTCCACCTTTTTTGTAAATCTTTTTTTGCTCTTCCATTATATGTATTACTTGATTTTTTGTATTTTTGTCAAATTCTTCTGAGTTTGCATCTTTTATACCTAATACATTTCTTGCATATTCTACAACTGACATTTGCATTCCAAGACATATACCTAAAAATGGAATTTTATTTTCTCTTACATATTTTATTGTTTCTATCATTCCTTCTATTCCTCTGTCTCCAAATCCTCCTGGAACTATAACTGCTTGTTTTCCTTTTAGTTTTTCTGCAACTGTTTTGCTATTTATCGTTTCTGAATCTATTAGTTCTATATCTACATTTACATCATTTGCAAATCCTGCATGATGAATACTTTCTATTACTGACAAATATGAATCTTCAAGTTTTGTGTATTTTCCAACAATTGCTAGCTTTACTTTATTTTCTTTATCTATACTTCTTATATGATCTATCATTTCTTGCCATTTAGAGTTATCTGGTATATAGTTATCTAGTTTTAAATGATTACATATTTCTCGAGCTAAACCTTCTTTTTCTAGCATTAATGGCACAGCATATAAGCAATCTGCTGTCATATTTTGTATTACTCCTGTTTTTCTTACATTACAAAATAAAGATAGTTTTTCTCTAATATTTTCTGGTATTTCTTGTTCTGTTCTACATACTAATATATTTGGTTTTATTCCCAAACTCTGAAGTTCTTTTACTGAATGTTGAGTTGGTTTTGATTTTATTTCGTTTGAACCAAATATATATGGAAGTAATGTTACATGCACATATACTACATCTTCTGGATTTTTTTCTAAGCCTACTTGTCTTATAGCTTCTATTATTGACAAGCCTTCTATATCACCTACTGTTCCTCCTATTTCTGTAATTACTATATCTATATCTGTATTTTCAAATTTATAAATTCTATCTTTAATTTCGTTAGTTACATGTGGTATTACTTGTACTGTTTTTCCTAAATAGTCTCCTCTTCTTTCTTTTTCTATTACACTTGAATATATTCCTCCCATAGATACACTTGAATCTTTTGTTAGGTTTTCATTTATAAATCTTTCATAATGCCCTAAATCTAAATCTGTTTCTGCTCCGTCATCTGTCACAAATACTTCTCCATGTTCATATGGGTTCATTGTTCCTGGGTCTACATTTATATATGGATCAAATTTTTGGATTGTTACTTTATAACCTCTATTTTTAAGTAACCTTCCTATTGATGCTGCTGTTATCCCCTTTCCTAGTCCTGATACTACTCCTCCTGTTACAAATACATACTTTGTATTCAATTTTTTCTCCTTTCTGGATTTTTCTGTTTCATTTTTTAAACTTAATAATAATTTAAATTAAAAAAAGATTAAAAAATCCCCTTTTATTGGTTTTTTTTTAATCTACATTAAATATTTTACCATATAATATATAGTTTTTCAAGTATTATTTAATTTTTGTATTAATTCGTTCCGCCTGCATATTGACTATAAAACCAACTACTTATATCAAATGGCTCTAACATTTCTGGTAATCCATAATCTACACCATATGTTTCCACACTAATTGATGTAATTTTTATTTCATTAACAGGTGTACTTTCTTCAGTATTTCCTGTTTCTTCTGAATTATCTGGAACTTTTACTTCTACATTTTCTATATTATGTACTACATCCATTCCCTCTATTACTTTTCCAAATGCTGTATAATTTCCATTTAGGCTAGTATTTTCTTTAGTCATTATAAAAAATTGTGAGTTTCCTGAATTATATGACTCGTCTGCAAGTGCTGATGAGTATTGGCTATAGTCTGACCTTGCTAGACCTACTACTCCTTCTTCAAATTTGACTGTATTATTTACTTTGTTTGCTATAAATTCACCTTTTATTGTGTATTCTTCTTCTGCCTCTCCATCTTTTAAGTCACTTTTATATGCTCCTGTTTGACCTGTTCCGTCTCTACTTCCACCTTGTATCATAAAATCTTTTACTACTCTGTGAAATGTTTTTCCATTATAAAAACCACGATTAGCAAGTGTTATAAAATTTGCTACAGTTTCTGGTGCTTGGTCTGGGTATAATTCCATTTTAACTGTTCCATAACCTTCTACTTCCATTGTTGCTACTGGATTTTGTACTTTCATAGTTATTTTTCTGTAATATCCATATCCTACAACTCCTATTAATACTACAACTAAAATTAATGCTATTAACCATATTATTTTTTTTCCTATTTTCATAAAATCCTCCATTCTTAGTTTTCATTAGTATACTTTACTAAAAAACTATCTTTTTTTAATTTTTTCTTTTACTTATAATTTTAAATGTTAAACTAGTACATTATCAAATACAAATTGCTCTTGCATTCTTTTTAGTGATTGCTTAATTGCTCTTGCCCTTACTTCTCCTATTCCGTCTACTTCATCTAAACTTTCAATATCTGCTGCTAATATGTGTTGGAATGATTTAAATGAAGACACTAGATTTTCTACAATATTACTTGGCATCCTTGGAATTTTATTTATTATTCTATACCCTCTAGTATATACACCAACTTCATCATAATTGTCAAATGTATCATAACCTAATAATTTTGCAATATTATTTTCTTTTGTTAAATCTTCATATGACAATTCAGATAGTTCATCATATACAATTTCTGGAGTCCTTTTCTTTTTACTTTTTACCATATAGTCTTTTATTATTAGTAATTCTTCTTTTTCTATTCCACCTACTAATTCTTCTAGTTGCATTTTTACAAGTCTTCCATCACTTCCGAGCTCATATATTTGGGATTGTATTTCATCTACTATTCTCATTACCATTTCTGCTCTTTGTATTGCTACTATTACATTTTCTAGTGTTACTATATCATTAAATTCATATTCATTCAAGATATTTAATTTATTATCAAATACTTTTTTATATTTTTCTAAGGTTTGGACTCCTTGGTTTGCTTTGTTTAGCACTACATCTGTATCTTCTAGTATGTATCTATCATTTCCTTTAAATACTGTTATTATATTTCTTCTTTGAGATATACTAATTACTAGTTCCCCTGTTTGTTTTGCTGTTCTTTCTGCTGTTCTATGCCTTGTTCCTGTTTCTTTGGTTTCTATATCTCTTGATGGAATTAATTGTGCATTTGCAAACAATATCTTTTTTAAATCTCCACTTAATACTATTGCTCCATCCATTTTAGCAAGCTCATATAATTTAGATGATGTATAATCTTCGTTTATTGAAAAACCACCATCTACAACTTCTTTTATTATTTCACTATTATCTGTTATTAAAAGCAGTGCTCCTGTTTTTGCTCTTAGTATATTTTCAAGTCCCTCTCTTATTTCTGTTCCTGGAGCTATCAGCTTTAATATTTCTGTGATACTATTTTCATCTTTCTTTCTCAAATAGACTCCTCCAATCAAGGTAATTTAAACTTTTTATTTTTTTATACAAAAGAAAAAATTACTATTTAAGACTTATATGTTCTAATCTTGCTCTTTTATTGCTTTTATTTTAAACCTAATTTTTTCATTGCTTCATTTACATTCTTGACTCCTATTATATCTAATTTAAATTTATCTTTCAATAGTTTTTTATTACTTTCTGGAATTATACAAGTTTTAAATCCTAATTTTTCTGATTCTTTTAGTCTTTTTTCTATAAGGTTTACTCTTCTAACTTCACCTGTTAGACCAACTTCACCAATTATTACTACATCTTTTGGAATTGGAATATTTTTAAAACTTGAGGCTGTAACTAAAATCATTCCTAAATCTACTGATGGCTCATTTAATCTTAGTCCTCCAACTACATTTAAATAAACATCTTGATTTCCAAGCATTAAACCTGCTCTTTTTTCCATAACAGCAATCAAAATTGCAAGTCTATTAAAATCTACTCCATTTGCTGTTCTTTTTGGAAAACCAAATACACTTTGTGTAGTTAATGCTTGAAGCTCTACAAGTATTGGTCTTGTTCCTTCCATACAGGCAACTATTAAAGAGCCTGCTGGATTATCTTCTCTTTCAGATATTAATATGTCAGATGGATTCAAAATTTCTGTCATTCCTTCTTCTTTCATTTCAAACATTCCTATTTCATTTGTTGAGCCAAACCTATTTTTTACGCCTCTTAATATTCTATATGAAAAATATCTCTCTCCTTCTAGATATAAAACTGTATCTACCATATGTTCTAATACTCTTGGCCCTGCTATATTGCCTTCTTTTGTAACATGACCAATAATAATTGTTGTAATTTCTCTTTGTTTACATACTCTCATAACTTGAGATGTTATTTCTCTTACTTGGCTAACACTTCCGGCAGCAGCAGTTATCTCTTCTGAATACATTGTTTGAATTGAATCAATTATTACAAGTTTTGGATTCAAATCAATAATTGCTTGATTTACAATATCTATATCAGTCTCACCTAAAAATAATATATCATCATTTTTTATACCTAACCTATCTGCCCTCATTTTAATTTGTTCTGCCGACTCTTCCCCTGATACATATAAAACTTTGCCTTCTCCTTTTACTTTATCACAAATTTGCAAAATTAAAGTAGACTTACCAATACCCGGCTCACCACCAAGCAATATCAGTGAGCCTTTTACTAAGCCCCCACCTAAAACTCTATCAAGTTCCTCAAAACCTGTAGAAGTTCTTATAGTCTCTTTAGCTTCATATGTACTAAGCTTTTGAGGTACATTTCTTTTCTTATCACTAGATATTTGACTCTTGCTCTCAACTATCTTTTGCTCAAAAAAAGTATTCCAACTATTACAAGCAGGACATTTTCCAAGCCATTTTGCAGATTCATATCCACATTCATTACATACAAAAATTGTTTTATTCTTTGCCATTTTATCTCCTTTTTATCCTTCTATCCTTTTGGGTGTCCTTTTGTGGACAGTTATGTTTTGGACATTTTGTCATTTTTTTCCATTTTGTCCTTTTGGTGACTGTCCCCAAAAGGACACTTGTTTTATGTATTGTGTTAGTTCTTCATCGCTTATTTTATTATTCATTTCAAATTCTATTTCTTCTATTCCGTAATCTATATTTCTACTATTAAATTTATGAAAATTTATAAATTGCTCTATAGCTTGATTTTTATCTTTTGAAAATAATTCCAGTAATACTTTTATATTAACAAAGTCACTTATATATTTTATGTAGTCATTATAGCTACTCCAATTATATTTATGCATACTTTCTATATTAGCCTTTTCTGGATTTTTATGTATATATCTGCAAAGTTGCTTGAAGTAACCTTCGTCTTGCACCATTTTACTTAAATATCTTCCTTGGAATAAATGCCCTGTTTGATTATATACTTTATTAAAATATTTAGCATAACTCAAATTAATTTTTTTCATAATTTGAGAAATTTGTGAATCTGAATCTTTGATTATTAGATGTACATGATTATCCATTAGACAATATGCATATATTTCAAATTGAAATTTTTGTTTTGTTCGCTTTAATATTTTTAAATACTGCTTTTTATCCTCATTACTAATAAAAATATATGATTTATTATTTCCTCTAGTCATTATATGATATACATTATTATAGAAATTATATTGTCGTGGTTTTCTTGGAATACTTGCTCACCCTTTCTTTATAGTTTTATTTTTCCCCATATAAATATAATTTCATCCATATTAAAGAAGTATAGCATAAACTTATAAAGTTTGCTATACTTTTTACATAATTTTCATATTTTATATATTTAGTATTTATTTTAATGTCAAGTTATCAATGCTCTTATTACTAACTGAATGATATTGTCTCCTAAACATAGATAAAAAGTATAGTCTTTTCAATTCTTAACTATACTTCTTTTCTTTTGTAATATTATTATATCATTTAATGTTTATATTTAAGCACTTGTAAGTTTTTACCAAAATGTCCAAAACATAACTGTCCCCAAAAGGACAAAATACATTAAGCTTGTTTTTTATTTTTTCCGAATTTTACTTCTTGGAATAAAAAGTCATGCACTTTTTCCCAAGTTATTTCTTGATGTAAAAATTCATTTATTTCGTCTTCTACTTTTTGTTGATATGGTGTTAATTCAACTTTTATTTCTTTGTTCCAATCTATTTCTTGTAGCCAGAATGCTTTGAATTTTGACCAAAATCCTTGTTTTACTGGTAAGCTTTTGTTTCTTATTGTTCCTGCATTTTGAATAAATTGGCTATTTTCATTACCAGCTTCTACTTGATTGTTGTTTTGGTTATTTTCATTGTTTTTAAATTCTATTCCTCCAAATACACCTGATACTTTATTTTCTTCACCTAAATCAGCCATTTATATTTCCTCCTTCGTGATAATTTTCTTTTAATCTTTTTATACTATAAATATTAAAAATAATCAAGTTTTTTTGTTGTTTTTTGTTTTACATTTGTATTACATTTTTGTTGCACTTATATTACATTTGTTCTTTCAGTTATATTGTGCTTTTCGATATTCTTTTTTTATTAAAATTTTTTAAATTTCTGCTATAATATAATCTGTTTTTGCTATTTTACATTTTACTGTTTTTATTTCATTTTGCATATTTATATTTGTTTTACATTTTACTTCTATATAGTTTTTAGTGTGACCTTTATAAAATTCTTCTTCTTTTTCTTCAAATAATACTTCTACTTCTTTTCCTATATATTCCATATTGTATTCTTTTTGGTTTTTGTCTGATAATTCTAGTAGTTTTTTGCTTCTTTCTTCTTTTATACTTCCATCTATTTGATTTGGCATTATTGCAGCTTTTGTTCCTTTTCTTTGTGAGTATTTAAATATATGCATTTTATAAAATTTGATTTTCTTTAAGAATTCATATGTTTGATTAAATTCCTCTTTGGATTCTCCTGGAAAACCTACTATTATGTCTGTTGTTAATATTGCATCTTTATAATATTTTCTTATATTTTCTACTATTTGCTCAAATTCTTGGATATTATATCTTCTATTCATTCTTTTTAAGGTTTCATTACATCCACTTTGCAAAGATAAATGAAAATGATGACAAATTTTTTCTAATTTTATTAATCTGTCTAAAAATTCTTTTGTTATTAATAATGGTTCTATTGAGCCTAATCTTATTCTTTTTATTCCTTCTATTTTATTTATTTCTTCTAATAAATCTATTAATTTGTATTCTTCTTTAAAATCTTTTCCATATGATGCTATGTGTATTCCTGTTATTACTACTTCTTTTATTCCTTCTTCTGCAATTTTTTCTATTTCTGATATTATATGCTCTGGTTTTCTACTTCTTACTCTTCCTCTTGCATATGGAATAATACAATATGAACAAAATCTATCACAACCGTCTTGTACTTTTATTACAGCTCTGGTTTTTTCTGTGTATGTAACATCACCAAATTCTGCAAATTCTTTTGATTGCATTACATCTTTAATTTTAATTTGATTCGTTTTTTCTGTTAAATATTTTTCTACATATTGTACTATATTTATTTTCTCATCATTTCCTAAGCTTAAATCTATTTCTGGTATTTTTTCTATTTCATTTTTTGCAACCTGAGCATAACAACCAACAGCTACAACTATTGCTTCTTTGTTTAATAATTTGGCTCTTCTTAACATTTGCCTTGATTTTCTGTCTGACATATTTGTTACTGTACAAGTATTTATTATATAAATATCAGCTTTTTCTGTGTGTTTTACTATTTCATATCCTTGCTCTATGAATTTTTGTGCCATTGCATTTGTTTCATACTGGTTGACTTTACACCCGAAGTGTTATAAATGCTACTTTCTTCATTTTCTATCTTTTTCCTTCTAATACATCTAAATTTTCTAATGCTTTCCCTGTTCCTAGTGCTACACATGATACTGTATCTTGTGCTATCATTACATTTATTCCGGTTTTTTCTTGCAAAAGTCTATCTAAGCCGTCTATTAAGCAACCTCCTCCTGTCATATATATTCCTTTGTCACTTATGTCTGCTGCAAGCTCTGGTGGTGTACGCTCTAGTACTCCATGGACTGCATCTACTATCATCATAGCAGGCTCTATTAATGCTTCTAACATTTCAGATGAATGTACTGTTATTGTTTTTGGCAAACCTGTTATCAAGTCTCTTCCTCTTATATCCATTTCCATATCTTGTATTTTTGGATATACACATCCTATATTTACTTTTAAATCTTCTGCTGTTCTTTCTCCTATTGCAATATTGTGTTTTTTCTTTATATATTTCACTATTGCTTCATCAAATTTGTCTCCTGCAACTTTAAGTGAACTACTTACAACAGATCCTCCAAGTGAAATTACTGCTATATCTGTTGTTCCTCCTCCTATATCTACTACCATATTTCCACAAGGTTTTGCTATATCTATTCCTGCTCCTATTGCTGCTGCTATTGGCTCTTCTATTAAAAATACTTTTCTTGCTCCTGCTTGCATGGCAGCATCAATTACTGCTTTTTTTTCTACTTCTGTTACTTGTGATGGAATACATATCATTATTCGTGGGGAAAATACAAATTTGCCACATACTTTGTTTATAAAGTATTTTAACATTTTTTCAGTAACTGTATAGTCTGATATTACACCTTCTCTTAAAGGTCTTGTTGCTATGATATTTCCTGGTGTTCTTCCAAGCATTCTTCTTGCTTCTCCTCCTACTGCTAATACTTCTCCACTATTATTGTCTACTGCAACTACTGATGGCTCTCTTAATACTATTCCTTTTCCTTTAACATATACTATTACTGTTGCTGTTCCTAAATCTATACCTACATCTTGTCCAAATCCAAATTTAAACATATTTTTTATCTTCCTCTCACACATTTTTCATTTTTATTACAATTTCATTGCAATTATATTACAGTTTTTAAATTTTATCAATAGGTTTATTTAATTTTTTATTAAATTTGAGAGCTTGTTTATTAAGTAGTAGGATTATTACTTGTTTTATGTTTAATCTATTTCTTTTATTTTACTATATTAAACATAAAGTGGTAAGAAATATTCTTAACCACTTTTTATATTCTATGTTCTTCTAATTTCTATCTTCTAAACTATGTGCTGCTATAGTTTTATCATAATTATTTTTAATTCCTCTTCATTTAGTGGTCTGTTATAATCTGCCGTTGATTTAAATTCCACATAATCATCAATTCCATCAAAATATAATCCTTTACTTGTTATTTCTTCTGTATATAATCATATTCCATATATTTCTATTTTCTAAATCCTTATTTCTTTTCCTTGCATTTTATTAGCTTCTTCTTATATCCACTAGATTATACACTCTCTGACAATCCCTTTTTTGCATCTATTTTATTCTGAATTTTTACTTTCCATTTATCTAGGTGTCAGTACTACAAGATTAAAGTGAGGCGTGTGCTGCAGTTAGTGCTGGTATCAGTCGGAAGGTAACTGAGGTTGCGAATGCTTGGAGAATAGCTAAGATAATAGTAGCCTCCGGCGATAACCTCTAGTGCTCGTGAGATAGGCCTCTAATGTCCATTCAAAATGACATCCCCATATATCAAAAATATTATTTAATATATCGTTTGACTCTTGTCCTGTTACTGTTGATGTGTTTCTTACTGCTACTTCTGTTGGTTTTGTTGTTGTTCCATTAGCTCCATTTTTTACTTCTATTCCATTTTCCTGCATCCACAACATCATCGCATCATACTGACTTCCCCATATCATACTACTTTTTATACTACTACTTACATTCTCATTTGTATTATACTCTTTTGCTTTACTATATAAGCCATACCAACTTCTTGTAGCTGAATCTGATGCATTTGCTGTTGTTACATTATTTGCTGCTACACTTGCATTTTTACTTACTGGCTTATTATCAGAAGTTAATCCCATTTCATATCTACTTACATAAAATCCCCCATACTTTGCTACTGATAACGCCATCTCCTTAAACTCATCCTCTATATTTGATACTATGTTTAAGTTATCATCTTTATCATAATTTGTTACTAAATCTGGCTCCCTTATTCCACTATCTTTAGTATATGTCTGTGTTGTTAGTGTACTATCAAACATTTCTCCTATGCCTGTTGCATATAACTTACCACATATATCTTCTGAATTTCCATGTACTGTGCAAATTAACTTTGTATCATTTTCAGTTAATACTATATTACATTCTGCATTTTCTGCATCTTTATTATGTTCTTTGCACATAACCATATCATTAATCTCTACTGGTACCCATACAAACTCACTATCATCTGGTCCTATTACTACTAATCCAGTATCTATTTTTGTCAAATCTCTTCCTTCTTCTTCACTTTTATCTGATACCTTAAATCCTTCTGGTATTGTTGCTGTTTTTTCTCCATCTGAATAGTTATCTTTTTTAGTTGATGTTGAAACCTCTCCTGGTCTTAATGTATCTGACGGTGTTGGACCTTCTCCTGTTTGTATATTTCCTATTATATCAGATATTGGAATATCATATCCTCCATTATCTGTTTTCAAAATTTTATCTCTTAACTCTTCTTCATCTCCTGTTATTTCTCCATATTTGTCTAATATACTTGTTAATTCATCATCTGACAAATCTGCTCCTTTTTTATTTGCTTGCTCTGATAAAATATCTATCATTGCTTGTTCTATTACATCTGCTATAATTGTTTGCTTTTTTGCTTCTACTGAATTACTTAATATCCCATTTGACCCGGATAATGCTGAAATTGTTACTCCTGCTAGTATTAGCAAGACAATTATTGTTATTACTAGTGCAATTAATGTTATTCCCTTTTGCTTTTTCTTTTGATTTTTTTCTTTTACCATTTGTTTTACCCTCCAAATTTAAACATTTTGTTTTAAATTTCTTTTATTTACAATATCATACATTTTACTTTTTGTCCATTGTTTTTTATCATTTTAAATAATATTTTGTATAACGATATTTATTACACTTTTATAATTAAGTATAAAAATTAATGATAATTATTAATCATTGGTATTATTGATAAATAAGCACTTTCATCTAAAATTACTAATATTTTTTAATATCTTAATTGTTATATTGATTCACCATATATTGACTTTTTTTACCTAAAATGCTATAAAATTAATAGAAATTTATATATCATTAATTTTTATACTTAATTAACATTTTCTTTCTATATTATTAACAAATATTTCAACAATTATTATATAAATCAACATTTCCCTACAAAATCACAGAAACAATAGATACATAATTGACCTCACCACTATTTTATGTTAAAATTTATAATATCAAAATTTATAATTTAAAAGGAGTAAATATGAATTACACATTTTCTTCAAATTCCACTAAAGACACTTTAAACTTCGGAAAAAAACTTGCATCATTACTAAAAAAAGGAGACATAATCACTTTAACAGGTGAGCTAGGTGCTGGAAAAACAAAATTAACCGAAGGAATTTTATCATATTTTAATCTTGAAAACGAAATCTCTAGCCCAACTTTTACAATTGTTAACGAATATTCAAATGATAAAATAAACATATATCATTTTGATGTATATAGACTAGAAGATTCTTTTGAATTTTATGAAATAGGTGGAGAAGAATATTTTGATAAAGGTATATGCATTATAGAATGGGCTGAATTAATAAAAGATGTTTTACCTCTTGAATATTTAAAAATTAGTATAATAAAAGATGATTTAAATTATAATAAAAGAATTATTAATTTAGAGCCTTTTGGAAATAGATATAAAGACTTAATTAATAATTTAAAATAATTATTCTAAAAAAGTTATTAAAACGCCTTATAATATTCACAAAAAAATAAAAAATAAAAAATCAAACAATAAAATTTATATAGATAGGAGGATTTAGTTTGAAACTACTTTGTATAGATACATCAAGCAAACTATGTAGTGTAGCAATTTTAGATAACAACACTTTAACTTGCAAAAAAGAATTAGATAATGGCCTTACTCACTCACAAAATTTAATGCCTATATTAAAACAAATATTAGAAGAAAATAATTTAACACTAAAAGACATAGACTTGCTAGTATGTGATATAGGTCCTGGGTCTTTTACTGGAATACGTATAGGAGTTGCTACTGTAAAAGCTTTTCAAGATAGTTTAAATATTCCAGCTGTTGGAGTAGATTCTTTAATAACACTTAGTTTAAATGTAAAAACTCAAGGTATTATTTGTAGCATAATTGATTGCAAAAATGACAATTGTTATTATGGAATATATAACCTAGAAAAAGATACATACAATACATTAAAGTCACCTGTAGCTGATAGTTTTGAAAATTGCATAAATGAACTTAAATTTAAATACCCTAATAATAAAATTACTTTTGTTGGAGATTTAAATGATAATTTTAAAAATATAATATCTGAAAATATTAATAATTATGCATTTAATCCATTAAACTCATTAGATATCTATAACTTAGGAATAATAGGTCTAGATTTATATAAACAAAAAAAAGTTCCAGATAATATTTTGCCTTTGTATTTAAAAAAACCTCAAGCTCAAAGGCAATTAGAAATAAAAAACATTAATATAAGACAAATGAAAATAGAAGATACCAAAAACTTTGATTTAACACAATTTGATGATTTTTGGAATTTTGAAAATTTAAAAAGTGAACTTTCATCTGAAAATTCAAAATTTGTTGTAGCCACAATTGATGAAGAAATAGTTGGTTTTGCAGGGATAAAAACGGTTTTAGATGAAGCTTGTATTATGAATATAGCAGTCAAAAAATCTTTTAGAAGACAAGGTATTGCTAAACTTTTATTAAACTCAATTGAAAATATATGTACTAAAAATTCTATAAAATCTTTAAATTTGGAAGTTAATGAAAATAATTTTGCAGCTATTAACTTATACAAAAAAACTGGCTTTCATACAATAGGCAAACGTCCTAAATATTATGATAATAAAGATGATGCAATTTTGATGGAAAAATTGTACTAAACAATATATATTAATTTAAATCAAAAAATAAATAAAATGATTATATTAAAATAGGTTACTTTTAAGTAATCTATTTTTAACTTTTTTACCTTATGTTGACTATTTTTAAAAAAAGGTGTATAATTAATTTTATACATAAAATTAATTATTACACTAAGGAGGAGATTACTATGCTAATCTTATTATTATCAACTGAAGGAAATTTTATTGACACAATTACATTATCTGAAAGTAAAATAAACTCAGTTTCTACATGGATTCAAAATGAAAACCCTTCAGGTATTTCCTGTTGTGGTGCACATGCATTTGAAATTAAAAACTCCTATGCTTTAGACACCTTTAGAGAAAAAATTGCAAGCATAGCATAATCTCTCTCCCACATTGGTATTTATTATCAGTGTGGGGCTTTTTTTATTTATATATTTTTAAATTTATAAATAATACTGAGAAAAGTCATTAAAAAATAAATCAAAACAAAAAAAGCTGACTAACTTAAAATGTTAGCCAGTATAAAATAAAAGGGGATGTTTTGATTGTTTATATAATACTTTCTTTTTGTGTCTTTTGTGTGAAAAGTATTTGGCTTTACTGTAATTTTTATTTAATCTCCTAAATTAATTCCAACACATCTTGCTGTTTTTACTAAATCATCATCCATTGTAACTTTTCTTTGATTACTTGTTGCAGTATTGCCTGAAACTGCTCCTATTTCCTTGTTTTCTCCTACTACATCTTCTAGAGAAACACTATCTAGTTTTCCATTTTTTATAACTGCAAGTGTTCCAAATTTTCCTTCTAATGCAAGTTGCATTGCTTTTGTTCCATATTTTGTTGACAATACTCTATCAAATGCTGTTGGAGTTCCCCCTCTTTGCATATATCCAAGTGTTGTGTTTCTTGCTTCTAAACCTGTTAGCTCTTCTAGTTGTTTTGCAACTTTTGGTCCTACTCCACCAAGTTTTGTGTTGTCTACTCCTTTTCCATTATCTCTAGTTCCTGCAACTGTTATTTCTCCATCTATTGGTTTTGCACCTTCTGCTACTACTACTACACTAAAATTCTTACCTCTTTTTTGTCTATTTTTTATTTTGCTTGCAACTTTTTCTATATCATATGGAATTTCTGGAATTAATGCTACATCTGCTCCTCCTGCTATTGCTGACTCTAATGCTATCCAACCTGCATATCTTCCCATTACTTCTAGTACCATTATTCTATGATGAGTCTCTCCTGTTGTGTGAAGTCTATCTATTGCTTCCATTGCAACTGATACTGCTGTATTGTATCCAAATGTTATTTCAGTACATGCTACATCATTATCTATTGTTTTTGGTACTCCTATTATATTTACACCTTTTACTGCAAAATCTCTTGCAGATTTTTGTGTTCCATCTCCTCCTAATGCAAATATACAGTCAAATTCATCTTTTTTTATGTTTTCTATACATACATCTGATAAATCCATATATTCTACATTTCCTTGTTCATCTACTACTTTATAGTTAAATACATTTGCATTTGTAGATGATCCTATAATTGACCCTCCTTTTGGAAGGATTCCTTCTGCATTTCCATCTTCTGCTGTACTTAATCTTTCAAAATTATTTTTAAGTAAACCATTATATCCATCAATAAAACCATAACATTCTACATTGTTGTTTTCTGCTGTTTTTACTATACCTCTTATAACAGCATTAAATCCTGCAACATCTCCACCATTCGCTAAAATTGCAACTTTTTTTAACATAACTTTCCTCCTCTTTTTACTTTAGTACTAAAATTTTTTATTATTTTCTTTTTTTATTATATCAATAAATTTTAAAAAAACAATTATTTTTTATATAATTTTCAAATTTACATTAATTTTGCTTTTAAAGCTTTTATTTTTATTCCTTGGCTTTTAAACATTTTTTCATGTTCTGTTTCTATATTATTTTCAAATATTGGCTCTTTTTGTAAATCAAAAGTTTTATTAGTTACTCTAAATCCTGCTTCTTCAAAATAATTTAAACTAGATAAAAATAAATCATCATCATCTGTTTTAAAGTATATTTCTCCTGAAGTTTTAAGAAATTGTTTATATTTTTCTAATTGAATTGTATGTGTTAATCTTTTTTTTCTATGTTTTCCTCTTGGCCATGGATTGCAAAAATTAATGTATATTCTTTCTATATTATCTTTTTTTTCTAATATTAATAATATCCTTTCAATGTCAAATCTTGTTAGTGCTATATTATTTATATCCAATTTTTTCAAATTATATTCATTTTCTATATTTCTTTTTGCTAAACCTAACATTGCATCTACCAAATCTATTGCTATATAGTTTATATTTGTATTTTCTGAAGCCAATTTTGATATAAATGTTCCTTTACCACATCCAAGTTCTAAATGTAATGGATTATTTGGGTTTTTAAAAAAATTTTTCCAATTTCCTTTTAATTTTTCAGGCTCTTTTACATAAAATTCACTTGCTTCTAATTCTGGTCTTGCCCATTTTTTATATCTAATTCTCATTTTTCTACCTCTTTTAAATTTTGTTTTATTTTAATTACCCTTCAATAGTAACAAAAAATCATTGAAAAATCAATTAAAATTTAATATAATAACTACTAATTAATAAATTGTAACAAAATATTTAGGAGATTTTAATATGCAACTTACATATATAGTTAAAAACTTGTATTATAATTCTTACAATGAAATTTTAAAAGATGAATTAAAAATTTCAAATAGATTATTTCAAAAATTGATAAAAAGCAATAGCATAAAAATAAATGACTGTATTTTAAATACTAAAAATAAACCTAATTTAAATGATAAAATTACAATTGATTTTTCTTACCCAGAAGATAATTCAAATATTGTACCAAAAGACATTCCATTTTCTATTCTTTATGAAGATGATTGGCTTCTTATAATTTCTAAACCTGCTGGAATTGCAATTCATCCTTCTTGTTTGCATTTTGATGATTCTATTTCAAATGGAATTAAATACTATTTTGATAATATAAACTTAAAAAAGAAAATTCGTATTGTAAATAGGTTAGATTTTGGAACTTCTGGTATAACAATAATTGCAAAGTGTGAATATATACAAGAATTTTTAATAAATGAAATGCAATCTAATACATTTAAAAAATATTATTTATGCTTAGTACATGGATTACTAGAAAAAAAACAAGGTATAATAAATTTACCAATTGCAAGGACTCCTGGAAGTATTATTGAAAGACAAGTAGATTTTGATAATGGAAAAAAAGCTATAACTCATTATAAAGTGCTTAAAGAATATGAAAATTCTTCTTTAATTGAATGTTTATTAGAAACCGGAAGAACTCATCAAATAAGAGTGCATTTTTCATATTTAAACCATCCTTTAATTGGTGATAGTCTATATGGTAAAGAAGTGGATCGCACTAAATTTCAAATGCTTCATTGCTACAAGCAAGAATTTATTCACCCAATAAGTAGGAAAAAAATTTTGATTGAAGATAACCCTAGTTGGCTATAAAAAATTAATCTATTTTTTTATATTCCCCTTCAATTACTTGATACATGCCTTCTCCTTCATAATTATTTAAAACAAAATCTATATCTTCTAGCAGGTCTCCTGCTTTTTTTGTAGTGTCACTTAAAAAAATATATCCATCATTTTCAAATGCTTTATATATATGCCCTTCTTTTTTGAATTCTTGTGCCTTTTTTGTTTCTTCTACTTTTAAATCTTCGCATTTTTTACTTGCAAGATCTATTATTTCATCTTTTATATCCATTCTCACTCTAGCTTTTCCATTGTCTATATATTGAAAAATTATATCTTGGTTTTGATACTCTACTGGAATTTCATTTGCTGGTATGGTCAATTTTTCTATTTTACCATTTTCAAATTTTTCAATATTAAAAACATTTCCATTTATAGACCCATTTGCTGGATATTGCTTTCTATATAAAGTGCCTTCTTTTTCTGCTATTTTTAAAATACTTTCATCAGTTACATCTGCGAGCTCATTTTTATATGTAACATCATTTGCATATCTAGATAATCCTATTGTTTTTGAAACACTGTCTTCTATAAAGTTTTGGTATTTCCAGTATTTGTCATATTTTGTTTGGTTTATATTTTCTAGATTATTATTTTCTGTTAATATATTATTGTTTTTGGGAACTTCATTTTGGGATACATTATTGTTTTCAATTTTATTATTCTGCTCCAAAAACTCACCTAATTCATTCATAAAATTTTGCACAAAATCACTTTCTTTTATATTGTTTATTATATTATTTAAAAAATCTAGTTTCAATAGACATCATTCTCCTTATTATTTTTATTTTTGGGGATTGAACTATTATTGAATAATAATAGAAAGATTTAAAAACTAGATTTATTATAATACTTTTCTTCCAATAAATCAATTGCTTTTTATCGAACTTTTGCCTGTTTTATAATCTATCTCTATTCCAGGTTGTATATTATATACAAATACATTAAAACATAATTTTCCATTATCTTCTACAGAATAAGCTTCAATTTCTACACCACTTGCAACCAAATTATCTCCTTCAAAAACTGGAGTAACTCTATATAAAACATGGTTATTCTCATTTTCTTTAATATAATCTGCTACTTGATTTTCGAAAATAAGCATCCCAGAAACATTAAAATACCTTGTTCCTGTAATTAAGTTTAATTCATTTGCATCTTCCCCTGCTAATTGATGCCCTATTAAATGACATCTATTATATAAATATTCTCCATCATACTTTGCCTGCACCCAACCTGTTGGCTCTATACTACTAATATCTTCTCTTTCTTTTTTAGGCATAATCTCCTTGCAGATATTTGCATATGCAACACCACATCTACCAAGATTATCTAACTCACTATATCTTTCAAAAGGCTCTTTTGTATATTCGCTTTCTTCAAAATATGGTATATTATTGTTTAGTTCTATGTAAATTTGATCTTTGTATTCTGGTATATCTTCTATTTTTGAATATACTGGAATACTTGTTTTTTCTATATTATTTTCTGTATTTTCTATATTCTCAAATAAAAAACCTGCTATAACTAAAATTACTATACTAATGCATAAAGATAATAATTTCTTTATTTTTCTTTTACTCATTTTCAATTCCACCTTTTGTATTATTTGGTCATTCTGGGACAGGTCCCGATTAACCATTTTTGGTCATTTGGGGACAGG
>CAKNNA010000021.1 GCA_930989765.1 uncultured Clostridium sp.
GCCTAACCATCGATAACATACTAAACATTATCGTGTTATTAATTTTAGCTGGAGTTAGCATAGCGACACTAACAGGAGAGAATGGAATATTAACAAGAGCAAATAATGCAAAAACAGAAACAGAAGAGGCAAAAGAAGATGAACTAAGGAAGTTAACACAAGCAGAAGCAGCCACATACCTTGAAGAGCATGAATATGAAGATCCAAATGGAGAAAAAATAACAATACCAGCAAAATGTGCAGTATCGTTGGTAGAAGGAGAAAACACATTAGAAGATGGGTTAGTAATTATAGATGCAAATGGAAATGAATGGGTGTGGATAGAAGTGCCAGAAAATGTGACAGCGAGTAGCACTACAGATGAAGAAATAGAAAATGCATTGATAAGTTATGCAACAAATTATAGAGGTAGTTATTCAGATACATGGTATGAAGGATGTGGATTAGAAAAGCAAGAATATACTGATAAATATAATGAGATGTTACAAAGTATAAAAGAAAATAATGGATTTTATATAGGAAGATATGAAGTAGGAATAGAAAATAGTTATAGAAATTATGGAGCTGATTATAATACAGAACATCCAATAACAGAGACACCAGTAATAAAATCAAATGCATATCCATACAATTATGTTACTTGTATTCAAGCACAAAAGTTATCAGAAAACTTATCTCCAGATAAAGAAACAACAAGTACATTAATGTTTGGACTACAATGGGATTTAACATGTAAGTTTTTAGAATCTAAGGGATTGTCACAAGAGGAAATAAAAGGAGGCGATGTAATAGGAAGTACAAATTGGGGAAACTATAAAAATAGTTCAATAGTATTAACAAGAGGGAAATATAATACTTCACCAGGAAGTATAACTAACCAATGGCTAGATATAGAGCAGGGAACTAAAAGTGCTACAATGTTATTAACAACAGGAGCATCAGAAAATACTAATAAAATGAATATATATGATTTTGCAGGAAATGTTCATGAATGGACATTAGAATATACTAACAATGTTGATTCCTCTTGTACTTATAGAGGTGGATGCTATGGTGATGATGGCTCTAATAATACATCGAATGTTCGTGGCAACTATACCAATAATGATAATCGTGAATATGTTGGATTCCGTCCTTCACTTTATTAGTAAGTCTTAGCATTATTAATAGAAAATTAAAACTACTATCGCTTTTTTGATAGTAGTTTTTCATTTAAGAGTACAACTAAACGGTATTCTTATATTCCCTACCAATATATTAACACATATTCCAAAAAATGTCAAACATAAAACGAGCCCAAAATTGAACCCGTTTTTTAGGAATATAAGATAATGTACATTTATGCACATCCATCTCCACTTAAAAATCCGTTTCATGGCGTTGCACTCCTTTCTTAAGTAATTCGTACCTAATATCCGTTATAGACTAGACTATAAATATTTCAAAACATTAGATACAACTTAGAAAGATGTACAACTAATATAATAAATCCCCTAGCAATTAATGCTAAGGGATATTTTGAAATATCATAATCCTTTTTAAGCATTAATTGCTTTTAGAGAAAATACTATATATCTAAAACGATTTTAAGATTTTCCCAATGTACTATAAATAATATTATGTACAACTTAATTATACCATATTCTTCCATATTTAGCAATTTTTATTGAAATATATAATAATACATGTTATAATTATTATGTAAAGTGTTCAGCATTTTTGTTATCTACTACATTTATTGGGAGTTAATTGTTATGTATGATACAAACATGGAAAATCTAGGGAAAAAGATTAAATATTTTAGAAAATCTAAAAATCTTAGTACAGAAGAATTAGGAAAAATAATTGGTAAATCAAAAACAACTATTATCAGATATGAAAATAATGAAATTTTACCAGACATTCTTACATCAATAGAAATATGTAATACTTTAAATATTGATTTAAACGATATATGTGATATATCTTTACACGATATAGACAAAAGTAAAACTGTAAATCCATTTAATTCAAATCTGTTATATTTATACTACATAAGCAAAGGTGGAATAATCATATCTAGTATAGAAATAACAGAAACAAAAAATACAAACTATATCTTAATGAAAAATGGACTAAACTCAAAAGGATATAAACAAGAATATACTGGAGTATTAGAAAGCAACTATAATACTGCTTTCATATGTCTAACAAATGCTGCAAATAATCCTGGACTAGACAAATTTCAAGTAGAAATCGATTTACATTCAAAAATAGATGATAAATACTATGGTATATTTCTAGGTATATCAGACAATACACATAAACCTACAGCAAGAAAATGTATTTTAACAAATAAATTAATAACATCAAAAGAAAAACTATATAACATATTTGAAGAATTAAAGATAACAAAAGAAGATTTACAAGATATGATAGACACAAAATATTGGGATATGAAAACCAAAAAAATTAAAGACTATGTTATAAAAATCTAAAAAGGTGCGTAAAAATCACCAAAAGCATGAATCTTCACTAAATTTCACTATTTTAAAAAAAGTTAGTAAAAATTCATTAAAATTAGGTGCGTCTGGCGCACCTTTTTTTATTTTCAGCCTAAAATCCCCTATTTTTTATGCAAAAAGGTGCATGACACGCACCTTTTTAATTTTTTGATATTTCAAAAATTTTAGAGTAACATAATATTAACCTAGGTAATTTTAAAAATCTCTATATAGAGTAAAGGAAGTAGAAATGAAAAAGAAAAAATTAAACCTTACTAAAGAAAATAGAGAATTTAATTCAATTATTGAAACAATCCTTGAAACAGAAGCAATAATAAAAATAATTGAAGATAACTATTATAAAGCACAAATGCAAAAAGCAGATAACTCAGATGTTAGCATTAATCACTTAGAAAATATCTTTACAAATGAAACATACTATTTAGCAATGAAAATGGTACCATTACTTGAAAGAAAAGTCCTATACCTATCATTTGTAGAAAATATTAAATTAAATGACATCTGCAGAAGATTAAAACTAAGCAAGAATGAAGTTATCAAATTAAGAAACAAAGGAATAAATCATTTTAAGCATAACCTAAACTTGTTATATAAATCAGAAAAACTAAAACGAGGTACTAAAAATGAAAAGAAAAGCTAAAAAACCAAGCCCACCTCCCCATACTAATTCCAATCATAATGTACCAATTAGAGTATTGTATAAAAAAGTAGGACAAGTGCCAAAAGTAAAAATAATATGCAATGTTACTAAACTAAAACGAGCAATCATAAAGCAAAATCTCAAAATTATACCATATGAAAATCTATATATAATCTGTAAAAATTCTAAACAAATACAAAATATGAGAACAAATATAGTATTAACATTTTTCAGTATCTATGGTGACTTTATATTAATAGATATAGACAGGAAAAAACGAGAATTTAAAAGTCTAGAGCAAGAAGATATTACATGGTTTACAACTGATTTAATGAATAAAAGTCCTATTAAAAATCAAAGGAAAACAAAACTACAAACCACACGAAAAACATCAGAAGTTTTTGAAAGAGATTTTGACAATACTAAATATATGGACAGTATACAATTTAATAAATCTACTAATTTTGAAAATACTTTAATAAATGTACTTATTAATTTGGAATTAGTTTTGGCTAATATATTAAAAAACAATAATTCAAAAAAATAAAAGGAGATACAAAAAAATGAATGAAGTAAATGAAAAAACAAATACAAGTGTAATTGATACAGAAGAAAAAGATAATCTAAATGAAAAGATAATAATTAATTATTTAAACAAACTAAAAAATCCATTTGCAATGTTATCTGTCTCAGATGTTTCGAAAGATTTACATATAGGAATAAATCAAGCATATGACTTATTCAAACAAAAAGATTTCCCTACAACTTCAATTGGCAAAAGAAAAACTGTCACTTTAGCCTCTTACCTATTGTGGAAAATGGATAAAAAAGAAAATGAGGTGAAATAACATGGCAACAAAAGGAAGTAGCGAAGGTTATGTGTTCTTTAATAAACAAAGAAAACGATGGAATGCACAATATAGTGAATATGACTCTAAAACTGGTAAAATAAAGAAAAAGACCAAAAGTTTTAAAACAGAAGAAGAAGCCAAAAAATATTTACGTACAATTATGTATCAAAAAGAAAATCCTCTATATATTGAACACAATGGAATTCCTTTTTGTGAAGTTATGAAATCACATTTAAAATTGAAATTAGATACTAATCAAATTAGCCCCACTCAATTTGCAAGAGTTTCAAGAACAATAGAAGAAATAGAAAAAACTCCCTTAGGTTCTAAGAACATTGATGAAATAGCTTCAAGCGAAATTCAAGAACACCTAAATTCAATTATTCACTTAAGCAATTCAACAATAAAAAAAGTATATCAACAATTTACACAAACATTTAAAATTGCTATGAATAAAGGATATATAATGCAAAATCCCATGGTTAATGTTATAAGACCTATCAGTCAAAAAATGAATAAAAAAGTAAGAGCTTTAACAGTAGATGAACAACAAGAATTTACAGATTATCTTTTAAATAAGGGTATAGATGAATGTAAATATAGAAATGTTTTTCTAATTCAAATGTATATGGGATTAAGAGTTAGTGAAGCACTTGCACTTACAACACACGATATTGACCTAAAGCATAAAAGAATGAATGTACATAGAACATTAACAACTGATGAAAATAATGCAGTAATAATGGGAAATACCACTAAAACTTATGCAGGTATAAGAACTTTACCTATTCCGGACTTTTTGTATCCATATATATTAGAACAAATGCAAATAGCAGATGAACAAATAAACAATGAAGAAAAACTTTTATTCAAGCCCTTAAATTCAAAATATACAAAAAGAACAAATGTAAATTCAGAACTAAAACGAATATTACAAAAGTATTTTAATATAACAGACATTTCTACGCACAGTTTAAGACATACATATGGTACTAGATGTGTTGAATCTGGTATGGCTCCTGTTGTAATACAAAAACTAATGGGACATAGCGATATAAGTGTTACATTAAACACTTATACTACGGTTTTTGATAAATTTAAAGAAAATGAAATAGATAAAGTCAATAAATATTATATGAATGAAAATTTAATTGAAACTAATAATAATTGTTTAACAGACAACAAATTTTATAACACTTTACAATTAGAAAAATGAAAATATACTAGACATTAGTTAAACAAATATAACTTTTTAGTTGATATATACACTTTTTCACATATTATACTTAAACCTTTTCAAACATTATATTAATAAATAAAATTTCCACTTATATAAAAGTGTTATAAGTATTGAAATATCTAAGTTTCAGGCACATTGTTATTTCAAGCATATTTTTAAAGCTGCAATTGTTTTTCGCTTGTAATCATTGTGCCACAAGTGTTTGACTATTTTACTTAAACACTAGCTAAACAAATTGAATTTTTATGATTTTTTGTTTAGCTAGTTGTTTAAGTAAATAGAAAATCAAAAAAAATTAAAATTAGTGAAAAGCCCTAAATATCAATGATTTTTCATTGCTTAAAATTAAATTTAAATTTTTTCAGTTTAAAAACATTAAAATAGCCTGTATCCATTGATACAAGCCACTTACATTGATTTTTCTATTGGTAGCGAAGATGTGATTCGAACACATGACCCTTCGGGTATGAACCGAATGCTCTAGCCAACTGAGCTACTTCGCCATTTCTTATTCAGAACATCAATATTATACATTGCATTTTTTTATTTGTCAAGAATTTTTTAAAGAAAATAAATAGATTTTTTATTGTCATAATTTATTTTGTGTAAATAAAAGAAAAATATTACAATAAAAATCTATTTACTTATATTACATATTAAATTATTTTGTAAGTTCATCTTCATCTTGAATTTTTGGTTTGTTTTCTGTGATTTTTTCATTTTTTACTACATTTTTAATTTGTTCTGTTTCTTCTTTTGATTTGAATTTTTTTACATTTACATCCATTACTTTATAGTAATCCCTAAACATTTTATTTACAAGTTTTTCACTATCATCTAGTTTGCTTAATAATTCTTTTTTATCTGCATCAGATAATGTAGCATCTGCTAAAATTATTTCTTCTGGAGTTTGTTCAACATCTGCTGGAGTAAAAAATTTTTTTATTAGTCCTTTTATATCTAAATCTATTTTTTTATTTTTCTTAATTTGCTTTTCCGCTTTAGTTTTCATTTATAATATTTTCACCTCTTTTTTTGTTTAAGAAAATTTTAATTTAATAAATCTATATAACTTTTTTTTAATTTATAGTAAGAAAAGTTACTTAATATAGATTTTATCATTTTCTTATATACAAAAATATTATAGCACATAAGCAATTGTAAATCAATAGTTTTTCCTTAATTTGACATAATTTATCTTTTACTCCAACATAGTTTTTATATTTTTTAGTTATTAAGAAGAATTTTAAAATCATATGCATTTACTTTATCTTCTACTACTTGGCAATTGATCATATTCATTTCACCTTTTACAAGACTTGGAATATATGCTTCCACTTTGGCATATTCATTGCCATTATCATCTAAAAAAACTATAGTTATATCTTTGCCTTCAAAGTCTTCTTCTCCTACATTTTGTACATTTGCGGTAAACTGTGTTATTCCACTTGCATTTGTATAATTTATTTCTGTTACTTTTATATTATCAAAAACTTTTTCCTCTTTCAATTTTGAAGATGTGTTTATTTTTACACCATTTTCTTCTTTATAATATATGTCTTTATTGTTTTGCATATTTTGATTAAATTTTAAAAAATATAAAACTATTCCAATTATAATACATATAATTACTATTACTAATAATATAATTCTTTTTTTAGTCATAATATTCTCCTTTATCTACATCCAAGTTAATACTGGATATCCTGAATTGATATTTGATGAATCAGTTTTCCAATTTCCTCCAAGTGTACCTGCTAATGATTTTATTTGTGATGAAGTTCTACTATACATTCCTCCAACATAAGAATCTGAATCAAATAGATAATATAACCTTACACAACTAGTATTTAATGAATAAGTATTTTTTATTGTTGAAACATTTTTAAGCGCTCCTGTAACACCTCCAGTTGTACTGTTACTACTTTTTGTAGAAGATACTGATCCTACATTATATGCATTTGTTATAGTTCCATTATATATATTTCCTGCAATTCCTCCAAAATGATCTCCATATCCAGATATTTTTCCTGTATTAAAACAATCTGTTATACTTCCTTTTGACCCTATTGTATTTCCATCATAACCTACTATTCCACCTAGTACCATATACTGCGATGAAGTATTATTTCTATTCATAGTTATACTACCTTTATTATATGATTGAGTTATTGTACCACAGTTTACTCCACAAATACCTCCTCCAGATGAAACTGTTTTTTCCATCCAATCTCCAGAAATTCCTCTTTCTTGTAATGTTATTGCTCCAGTATTTGAGCATTGACTAATAGTTCCTCCATAACTTGCTCCTGCAATTCCTCCAACTGTATTTTGAGCAGTAATATTAACTCTATTATTGCATCTTGTAATTTTTGCACCACCATTTAATTCACCAACAAGACCCCCACAACTAAAACTACCCTTCACTGTTCCTGCTAAAGTTAAATTTTGCAAAGTTCCTCCTAAACTTCCAAATAATCCTGCATTATATGATAATGTATCTATTGAAATTCCTGTTACAGACTTTCCATTTCCATTATAAATTCCATTAAATTTTTTATCTTGAGTATTACCTATAGGGGTCCAAGATGAAATGGCAATAGATGCTGTTTGCAAAAAGTAAGTTCCTCCATATCTATAGTTTGATGCCGTACTTGAGTTTACCTTTTTTTGTAATTTTGTTAAATCTCTTGTATTTGTTATTCTATATGGATTACCTGATGTTCCATCTCCTGTTGCCCATACTCTAACATATACAGTATATGTACAAGTAGCTCCTCCATTTGATTCTCGAACTGTTATTGTAACTGTTTTTGAAACACTAGTTCCTATATCAATTCCTCTTACTACTCTTGAATTATTTACTGTTGCATAATTTGTATTACTTGAAGTATAGGTAATTGTACCTACCTCTCCTCCTTTAATTGGGTCTACAAGTGTTATTGTTGCATCTTCTAAAACTGTTACAGCTCCTCCTGATGCAGTTAAACTTGTAACATAAATTGTAATTTGCTTATATACACTTGTATCCCAGCTTGATGTAGCTGTAATTGTAACTGTTCCTGCTTTTACTGCTGTTACCTTTCCACTACTATTAACTGTTGCAATTCCTGTATTACTACTTTTATATGTAACTGTACCTAAATTAGATCCTTGTACTGTAACTTGGGCAGTTGTTGTATTTCCATTTACTCCAATATATTTCCTACTGGTTGAAATTGATGTCATTACAACATTTGATTTCCAATGTGCATATAATGTTATATTACTTTTTGGTATATATTTGCTTCCAGCATCGCCTACCTTTTTTCCATTTTGATCATACCAACCTAAAAATGTATGTCCATTTCTTGATGCTGTAGTAAGTGTTACACTTCCATCTGAATAATTAGCTGTTACTGTACCATCAGTTGTTCCAAATGTATATGTACTTCCATTTAAAGTTCCTCCTCCACTTAAATTCCAATTTAAAAACGATTTTTGTGATACAACACTACTTGCTCCTGCAGTTCCACCTTGAGCATTATAAGTTACAGTATATTTTGCTGGTGGTGTTGGGTTTGCAAGTTTATATGTAGTATTTTTTTCTTGACTTATTGTAGTTATAGCTGTAGTTCCATTATAAGTTCCTCCATTTGGGTTTATTGTTAGCTTACTCTTTAATTTCATATTTATTTGCTCTGTTGTTACATTTCCAGCTTTATCTACTATTTTATATGTATATACTCCATCTTCTGTTATTTTTTCACTTATTCCATTTATATTGGCAAGCCTTGTAATTACATTTATTATTTGCCTAAATAAATCATTTGTGCTTGGATTTAATTGTGAGTGAAACCATTTCCCTCCTTGTTCATTTTCCATATACATCATTGCATCATATTCTACTCCTCCACTTGTATATGAATACCATACTTCTGCTTTATCATTTGCCTCTACATGTTTTAAAGAGTCATTTTTTGCAGTTATTGTTTGTGCCATTTTATTTGTTATTTCATTTGTAACTTTTCTATTTGCAGTATATCCTGTACTACTCTGTGTATAACTTTTTATTATATCTAAAGTGCTACTGCTGTCATTTCCTGTTGTTAAAATAGTTTTTCCTGCAGCAAAAAGTTTATTTATCATATCTGCTTTTGCCGTTTCCCAAGCAGCCTTATTACTTATTATTACATCATAATCTGATGCTAGTATTTGCTCATATGTTATACTTGTATTATAATCTACATTTTTATATTGTTCTTTTAATATCGGTATTATTCCCGCATTTGGGCTATCTGCATCATCTTTATTATTTTCAATTACTAATATTTTTATATCATCTTTACTTTTTGGAGTATATCTTTTTCCTGTGCTATCTTCTATATATGCTATACCTGATAGGTCATCTTCTCCATATATACTTATCATTCCATTTTTTGCAGATGTTACATATTTATAAAGTGATGGTGGGACTGTATCTATTGTTATTGTAAATGTGTTTGATGCAATATTTCCATTTCCTGCTGTATCTGTGCATCTATTTGCATCTACCTTTATTTCTTGAGTTGTACTACTATTTTGGTTTACTACTAATGTATACTTTTTACCACTCCCACTAAATGTACCTTTTGTTCCATTCGTTACTATTATATCATCAACTGTAAATCCTGTTACATCTTCACTATATGTAAATGTATATGTTATACTTGTTGCATTTGTTGGAGATGCTTTATTGGCTGTTATTGTTACTGTTGGTGCTTCTTTATCTATTATCAATTTAAGTTTGTTTGATTCTAAATTTCCGTTTCCAGCAATATCTGTGCATACATTTGCATCTACCTTTACTTCTTGAGTAGTGCTTCCTGAGTTTGTTACTTCTAATTTATATGTTTTACCACTTCCACTAAATGTTCCTTTGTTTCCATTTGTAACTTGTATATCATCTTGAGTAAATCCTGTTACATTCTCACTAAATGTGAAGGTATATGTTATACTACTTGCATTTGTTGGTGATTTTTTATCTGCTGTTATTGTTAGTGCTGGCATGATCTTATCTATATTTATTTGCACATTTTGTTCTTTACCATTGAAAATTACTTTTATTGTACTTGTTTCTTCTATTATCATTTCTTCTTTATATGGAACTTTTTTCCATTTACATATATAATTTTGTCATCTTCTATGGTACCTTCTGGATATTCTATTTTAACCTTAACTGAATCATTTGTCCACATTCCTGATACATAATCAGAATTATCTGATACTTTTTTTTAAAGTAATTATTACTTTTTGGTTTATATTATCTATAATTTCTTCATATTTTTCATCCATTTGTTCTTTATTTATTTGATATTCACTTTTTATCTTTTCGATTTCTGCAACCTGAGCTACTTCATTGTTACTTATGTTTATGTATATTCCTATTCCAATTATTAAAAAAAATATTATTGATATTAGTGTAAATAATGTAATTGATCCTTGTTCTTTTATGTTTCCTTTTCTCATCTTTTTACTCACTTTTTTTCTCCCTTTTATCCATTTTTTTATTATTAAGTTTATAGCTTAATTAAAAAAGTCTTGCTATAAAATATAGTCCTTTAAATAATTAATAAAATAATAATTTTGAGAAAACAAATTTAAAATTATTTGTATAATTTTGATAAAAGTATTGAAAAAAATATTAAGTAATGATCTATAAAAAGTAAATATTTATAATTAAGCTATAAATTTAATTAAGATTTTTCCTCTTCATCAAATATATTTTTACCTAAACTATTATTAACATTATTTATCACCAAAAATAATAAAAGCCTTAGACTTTTTATCATCTAAAGCTTTTTATTATTTTTAATCTTTAAATCAATCTACTTTGTTTTTTCTTGTACATAATACCCTACTCCTCTTTTAGTGATTAAAATTTTTGGAGCAGAAGTATCTTTTTCAATTTTTTCTCTTATTCTTCTTACTGTTACATCAACAGTTCTTATATCTCCATAATATTCATATCCCCACACTTTTTCAAGCAATACTTCTCTTGTTACAACTTGACCTGGTTGCATAGCTAAGAATTTTAATACTTCAAATTCTCTTAAAGTTAATTCTATTATTTCTCCTCTAACTTTTACTTCAAATTTATCTAAATCTAGTTCTAAATCTCCTACTACAATTTTATTTTCCTTTTTTGCTTCTGGAGCCTTCTTTTCTTTTAGTGGCTCAACATTTTGTATTACTTCTACTTTTCTTAAATTCGCTTTAACCCTTGCTACTAATTCTCTTACACTAAATGGTTTAGTTATATAATCATCTGCACCTAATTCTAAACCTAATATTTTATCTATTTCATTGTCTTTTGCTGTTAACATTATAATTGGAATATTTAATGAATTTTTTACCCTTTTACATACAGATAATCCGTCTAACCTTGGAAGCATTATATCTAAAAGCATTAAATCTGGCTTTTCTTCTAATGCCATGTTTACTGCTGTTATTCCATCATTGGCTTCTATTATTCTATATCCTTCTTTTTTTAAATTATATAATAAAACATCTATTATTGGTTGCTCATCATCTACTATGAGTATTGTTTTTGTAGTTTTTTCTAAATTCTCTTCCACTAAATACATCCGCCTTTCTTCAGATTTGTTTTAGTTATATCACATTTTTTTTTAATATACAAGGGGATTTTTTATTTAAATTCAAATTTTTATTTTAAATTATATATATCTTCATCTACTAACAATCTAGCTCTTTTAGCTGTTTTTTCATCTGAATTTAAAGCATTTTCTATGAACTCTGGGTGGTCAATTAAAAATGTTTTCATAGTATTATCTGGATCTTTAAAAAACTTCCTTAACATTTCTAATTGTTTTTCATTTATAATTTTGTATTCAAATGCTTTTTCGAATAATTCTTCATCAACATTGACTAATGAAAAAGATTTAATATTTTCACTTTCTATTTTTTCCTTTCCACCTTGCATACGATTAACAACAGATAATGACCATTTCATATTGGCATTTAAATTCTTTATTGCAGGTATCCATGCTCTTATATAACTAGATGCAACTGTTATTAAATCTGCAATATGCAAAACATTTTTACCTGACAAATCAGTTTTTACATCATTTTCTGAAAAATCACTATTACTTATATTAACAGATAAATCTTTATAAATTGAAATATGTGGTTTGTTTAAAATATATGCAATAATATTAGAGAAAAACCAATCTCTTCTTTCTCCTCCTGATATATAATCTATTTCTTCTATATTTATATTATTCTTTATAAATTCAACCATACAATTAATAACATTTTGATAAATTGAATTTTCATTATATTGTTTTAAGACTTTATTAAAAATATTTTTAGGTAAAGTTTTTTTGTCCTTTAAACATTCGTCTATATATGATAATAACTCTGTTGCCTCTTTTTCAGAGCCATATACAAAATGAGTATTTATAAAATATGGTCCTATTTTTCCTGATGTGTACCAAAATGGTTTGTTTTCCTCACAAAATCTTATTGCATTTGTTTCGAATAAATATGACATTATATTAGACATTTTATACCTCCTTTTAGAAGATAATATTATAAATTTTGAAAATAGTCAATAGAATAATTGTTGATGAATAAATCTAAAAAATATTGAAATAAATTATTATAATTAAATTGATAACTTAATTATAGAATTCAATATTTTATATATCACTTTTTTTCTATTCTTTTTGTTTCACATCAATTGTAACACTACACTAATTTTAAAAAATTTTCTTAAAATTTTTAAATTATTTTTCATTTGTTCTTATATATCCCATTAATAGATTTTAATTTTTCTAATTTTAGTATTTTAATTAAGTTATCAACTTAATTAATTTTGGGAGGTATATATGAAAAAACAAACGAATGAAAAAATGGAAAATGGTATAACCTTACTTGCTTTAGTCATCACAATAGGTAAAAATATAAACTCAATCTACCCATTATTTGCTTATAATATTCATAATGTTCATTTAATTGTTGATAATGAAAATAACAATTACTCTGTAGAAACTACTGAAAATGGAGATATTTTATATAATAAAGATAAAACAACTTTAATTTCAGTTATCTACCAGATTCAAGGCACATTTAATTTAGCAAATACTGTTAAAGTAATTGGACATTATGCATTTCATTGTCAAGATCAAATGACTAGTATTATTCTTCCAGAAGGTTTAACTGAAATTAGTTATTCATTCAACTATTGTAATAGTTTAACTGAAATTACAATACCTTCTACAGTAGAAAAAATATCAGGCGCGGCTTTTAGCAATGCTGATAATTTAACAAAAATACACATAGATAAACCTAAAGATAGCATATCCGGCTCACCTTGGGGAGCAATTAGAGGAAATAGAATAGTTGAATGGCGTTCTAATTAATTATGAACTTTGGGTGAACTTTGGGGATGTTCCTTAAAGTTCATTTTTTTGTTTTAAAACAAAATGAACTTTAAGGAACATCCCCAAAGTTCACATTAAGGAATGTCACCAAAGTTCACCCAAAGTTCACATCCAAACTTTCACATTAAATACTCCACCATTTTTCTCAAGCTTTATTCTATTTTCAACCTCTTTTCCATTTACTATAATCTTTGTAACCCCACTATTCTTTCTTTCCGGATTTTTTACAATTATATTATAAATACTGTCTCCATACTTATATTTCATCTGATATTCTTGCCATTCATTTGGTATACAAGGCTCTATTTTCATTGTTTCATTTTCTATTTTAAGTCCTAATATATATTCAATTCCAGCTATATAATACCAACTTGCAGAGCCAGTATACCAGGTCCAACCACCTCTTCCTGCTAGATTATTTGCACCATAAATATCTGCTGCAATTACATATGGCTCTACTTTATATTTTTTTGCTCCCTCTTTTGTTCTTGAGTGTTCTATTGGATTTATCATTTTATAAAATTCTGTTGCTTTATTTCCAAATCCTAAAATTGCTTCTGCAATTATTGCCCAACAACTTGAATGTGTGTATTGCCCTCCATTTTCTCTTACACCTGGCATATATGATTTTATATATCCAGGGTCTATTTTTCCTTTTTCAAATGGTGGATCCAAAAGTTTTATTATTCCATTTTCTCTATCTACAAGATGATTTTCTAAACTTTCTAAAGATATATATTTTTTGTCATTTTCTCCTGCATTTGAAATTATACTCCAACTTTGTGCTATACTATCTATTCTACATTCCTCATTTTCCATGCTTCCTAAAGCAAAACCATCATCTGTAAATGCCCTTTTATACCATCTCCCATCCCAAGCTACTGTATTTAAGTTTTTCTTTAATTTTAATTTTATCTCCTCATAATGTTTTATAGTTTCTTCCGCTTCTATATTTTTTTCATTTTCTAATTTATTTTTTTCTAACATTTCTTTACAGATAGGTATAAAATTATCTAAAATATAATAAATGAAAAATCCAAGCCAAACACTTTCACCCTTTCCTTTATTACCTACTTTACTAAATCCATCATTCCAATCTCCTGTTCCAATTTTAGGAAGTCCTCTTTCCCCAAAATTTAAACTTTTATTTATAGCCTTAATACAATGTTCATAAATACTTCCTTCTTTTTTACTTTCTAAAAATTTATCATATTTTTCTTCTTCATCTTCTTTTAATAATTCACCTTGCAAATATGGAGTTTCTATATCTAATATTTCCTTATCACCTGTAACTTTTACATATTCTATTACAAGGTATACAAGCCATAATAGGTCATCTGAAAATCTAGTTCTTATTCCTCTTTTATTTTCTTCATGCCACCAATGTAAAACATCACCTTCTATAAATTGATGCTTACTATGAAGTATAATTTGATTTTTTAATGCTTCCCCACTAATATATTTTAAAGCTAGGGTATCTTGCAATTGGTCTCTAAAACCAAAGGCTCCTCCTGATTGGTAATATCCACTTTTTGCAAGTAATCTACTTGCCATTGTCTGATATAATGCCCATCCATTTAAAATAATATTTATTGATTCTACTTGTGTATATACTTGAAGTCTTTCTAAAGTATTTTTCCAATACTGTTTTACTTTATCTAGTTCTTGAGTACAGTTTTGAAGCTTACTATACTTATATGCCTTATTTTTACTTTCTATTATGCTTTCTTCTGCACCTAACATAAATACAATTTTTTTGCTTGAAAAACTTTCTATTTCAACTTCTATTTCATATGCAATACATGGAATTTTTCCAATACTATTTTCATTATTAAGACTTAATTTATCTAGTGCATCTGGGTTTTGTATTCCCCCTTTTCCTTTGAAAAATTCTTTATCACCTGTATATGATTTTATTTTTTCACTACATGATACATATGTTATATCATCTGGAAATTCATTATTATATAAGTTTCTTGCTGTTATTATATTATTATTTTCATCATATTTTAAATTTATATATCCATTAGACTTTATTTCATCTTCACCTAATACTGGTTTTGCATAATATAATATTTTTAAAGTTTTTTTATTTGGAGTTTCATTTTTTAAACTTAGTATTTGTATTTTTATGCTATCTTCTAATGGTACAAAAACTTCTAATTCTTGCAATAATCCATCACTTTTATGAATATATTTGCAAAAACCAAAACCATAAATTACATTATAAATCTTATTATCTGGCATTGGATTTAGACCAAGTGACCATTTTAAATTATTATCTTTATCTTTTATATATATTATTTCTGGTGGAATATCTTGCAGTGGTTTATTCTCCCAAGATGTAATTCTATTTAATCTAGAATTTTTATACCAAGTATATCCTCCCATACTTTCTGTTACTACTGTACCAAATTTTTTATTTGCCATTATATGTGACCATACAATTGGCAGTCTTTTTTCTTTGGTTTGTTTTATCAAATACTCTTTTCCATCTTCTGAAAATGCACCATATTCATTATAATATTTCAAGTTTTGAACATTTTCTAATATATCTATACTGTCTGTTTTATCTTCATAAAACTCAACTGATTTTTGCTCATTTCCCACTTCTTTTATTGTTTCTTTGTATTCTTCTTCTATTTCATTTAATGCATTTTTTAACCCTCCTTTTGAAGCATCTATTATAATACTTGATACAAAGTCTAATAACTCCCTATCCTTTTTTTCCATTTCATTTTTATTTAATCTAAAAATTCCGCCTCTAATATTTGTCAAATACATTAAATTCATACTTATTATTATATTATCTATTTCTTCTTTTACAAAACTTTCATAACTATATTTTTCCTCATCTAATATTACTAGTTCCATTTCTATATGTTTTGTTCTTGCAAATTCATATGCTTTTAATACTTGGTATGCAACATGACTATCATTTACATCTTTTATTTTTACAAGTATGATTGGTAAATCTCCAGATATTCCATATTTCCAAAGTTCACTTTGCATATAATTTCTTTTTGATATATTTTCCAAAATTACTTTTTTAGCTGGATTTTTAAATATTAAATATGAAAGCATTCTCTGATATTCTTTTATTTCTGTACCCTTTATATTTAAAAATCTACTATTTGCTTCAACTTGTGCTTTTGAAAGTTCAAATGCTTTTTTAACATTTTCATCTATTTTATATTTCTTCATGTTTTCTTCTGCTATTTGCTTATTTTCTGATACTGATATAATTAGTTTTAAATCTATTGTTTCTTTAGGTTTTATTTTTATTATTCTTTTTAAAGCTACTATTCCTTCTGTTACTAAACCTATTTTTTTAGATAATGGCATTGACATTTTTACCATCTGTGGAATATTAGAAATGCCTCTTCCTAAAAATTTTTCTTTATCTATTTCAAATTCTAAATCTCCTATTACTTCTGCATCTGTATATAAATTAGCATATAAATAAATTTCTTTATCATTTTCTTCTCTTTTTTTCCTTTTAACTACTACACTTTTAGTTTCTTCATCAAAATCATAAACTAAAAATAAGTTATTAAATACTGGATGTGCATAGTCTTGTTCTTTTTTAGAAAGCACTGGCTCGAAATATGATGTTACCTCTAAGATTTCTTCTGTATTTCCTAAATTTTTTAATGTTAATTTCTTTATTTCTACTGGTGCTTCCTGGGTAATTATTGTTTGCACTTTTGTCTTTATATTTTGTACTGTCATTTCTTGCTCTATTTTATCTGGTGCAAATGTTATTTTATATTGATTTTCATTTGTATTTTTATATGTTGCATTCCATATTGTTTTACTTTTTATATTTTTTATATCAAAAAATATTCCTTGAGGATAATCATCTGTCACTTTAAATCTATTTATATATATATCTTTGTATTTACTTACTCCTTCTCCATTTTGGCTTATTGCTATACTGTAATCTTCATTTGATATAACATTTCCTCTTATAATTTTGTCATCTATTTTTGCATAAGTTTCTTTTATATAATCTTCATAATCTTTATATTTTGGTTTTTCTATTTTTTCTTTATTTTCTTTTGTTATTATTGCTTTTTCTGGCATTGTTTCTTGAAGCAAAATACCTACTGCTTCAAGCTCTGGGTTTTCCATAAATCTTTTTTGTAATATATTATTATTAAATAAATTATTAATTGCAAGTAAAATTAATGCTTGGTGATGTGCCATATATGTTTTAACTGGCATAGCTTTTTGATTTTTTTCTAATCTTTCAGGCGTAAAATCTAAAGATTCATAAAAACCATATTTATCTCTCATATTATATTTTTCTATTCTTTTTAGGTTTTCTACTACTGCTTTAGGATAATCTTGTATTGCAAGTATTGTTCCATAACTTGCAACTACAAATTCATCTGCCAATCCTCTTTTAAGACCAAGCCAAGGAAGACCAAATGCTTTATATTGATAATTTCCTTGCAAGTCTTTTAAATTAAATGCAGCTTCTGAAATTCCCCAAGGCAGGTTTAATTCTCTTGCATATTCTATTTGATTCATTATCATAAATTTACATGATTCATCAAGTAGACTTCCTTTGTAACTTGGAATATTTATATTTGGCATTAAATATTCAAATGCTGTACCAGACCATGAAATTAGACCTTTATATTTTCCAAGTACTGTTAATGTTCTACTAAGTGCATTCCAATGTTTTACTGGTACATCTTTTTTGGCTATTGCAACTATACTTGCTTGCCTTGCTTCTGATGCTAATAAATCATAATATGAATCTGTTAGTTTGTTTTCTTCTACATTATATCCTATTGAAAATATTTGATGTTCTTTGCTATATAAAAGTGAAAAATCTGTTTCAGTTATAATTTTTTCTATTTCACTTATTAAAGTTTTTATTTCTTCTATGTTAATCTTTTCTGACTCTATTTTATCATTTTGTGATTTTTCTTCTTCCTTGGTTTCTTTTTTATCTATTTTAAATTCTACTTGTTTTTTATTATCACTTTCATTTATTAATTTTTCTAAAAATGATTTAGTAACATATAAATAACCAACAAAATTCCCACTATCTACTGTTGATACATATCTTGGATATAAACTTTGTTTTGTTTTTATATTATACCAATTATATAAATGTCCATTCCATTTTGGCAGACTTTCTATTGTTTCTATTATATTTTTTATATATTCTATTGCTAATTTTAAATCCATAAAATTCAAATCATATGCACTTATAACTGCAAGTATTGATAAACCTATATTTGTTGATGAAGTTCTAGGTACTATTTTAGGAATTCTATTTTCTTGCAAATTATCTGGCACTAAATAATTATTTTCTTTATTTAAATAATCTTTAAAATATTTCCAAGTTTTTCTTGCTATATTTTTTACATATTCTTGGTCATTTTCATTTAATTCTTGAATTTTAGGTTTTACGAGTTTTTCTTTACTTATACTTTGCATTATTTTTGGAGAGATTACCCATATTATTCCAACTAATATTAAAATAATTTCTTTATAATAGATTCCAAATGTTAGTATTAGAATTCCTAAAACTAAATTTGCAATCATTTGCTTATAATATGAAAGACAATCTGTTTTTGCATTTTTTTCCGCTTCTTCTGATGTTGTCCATTCAAGTAAATGCTTTTTTGAAATTGTTTTTCTATATATTGTTTTAATAATTGCCTTTAATGATACATAAGCTTTTGTAGGTAAATTTCCAAATGTTAAAAATCCCCTGATTAATGTACCTTTTAAGCCAGTAATTATTGGTGTAAATGTTTTTTGTTTTTCTTCTCCTTCTTTTTTAAATATTAACATATTTATTAATTCAAGCACATATGGAATTATTGCAATTAAACTTAAAATTGTAAATATTAAATATTCATGTTCTTTAAAAATAATTGATATTATTAAAGTATATATCAAAGATACAATTATCGATACTTCAAATAAACTTCTTCTTAAATTATCAAATATTTTATATTTTGATAAGAGATTTAACTTTTTATTTTTAAGCCAACCTATAATTTGGAAATCTCCTCTTATCCATCTTGCAAGTCTTGATAAAAAGCTATTATATTTAGTTGGGTAACCATCCATAAGCATTATGTCTGATGCTAAACCACATCTTAAATAATTTCCTTCTAGCAAATCATGGCTTAAAACTGTGTTTTCTGGTATTTCATATTTTAACACTTTTGAAAATGTTTCTAAATCATATATTCCTTTTCCTGTAAATATTCCTTCTCCAAAATTATCTTGATAAATGTCTGATATTGCATTTGTATAATTATCTATTCCTCCTGCTCCTGCAAATATTTTAGTAAATAAATTTTTATTTGCTATTTGCAAATCAGTCCCTATTCTTGGTTGTATTAATCCATGACCTTCTACTACTACATTTTTATTTTCATCAATTATAGGTTTATTTAATATATGTGCCATGCTTCCTATTAATTTTGATGCAGAATCTAAAATTAAGTCTGTGTCTGCATCTAATGTTATTATATATTTTATTTTATATAAATCTTTAACTTTTTTTTCTATATTTTTATTTAAAAGTTCTATTGTATTTACTCTAAAAGGGTCTTCTATATTTCCTAATAAATATTCATTAAATTGCCATATCATCCCCCTTTTTCTTTCCCATCCTAAATATTTTTCTTCTTTTTCATTGTATAATCTTTTTCTATATATAAAATTAAATATTGGTGCTTCATTTTCTTCTTGCTTATATTTTTTGTTTAATTTTTCTATTTGTTTTAATCCTTCTTCTATTATTTCTTTATCTTTTTCTTCTTCTTTTTTAGTACTTTCTGTAGAATCACCAAGTATTGTAAAATATAAATTTGGTGATTTATTTGCAATATAATATACTTCGAGTTTTCTTGCAAGTTCTTTTACCTTTTCTTTAGATGAACATATTGTTGGTATTATTACCATACTTGTATATTTTTTTTCTATTTTTTCTTGCAAGTCTATTTTTGGTATTAATTTTGGTTTAACTATTTTACTTAATATATACTGAATTACTTGAATTACAAGTTCTGTTGATGGAAGTAAAAAAATGATTGCAGATATAACTAAAACTACAGTATTTTGAATTTTATAATTTAATATTAATGCAAAACATATACTAATTATTATTGATATTATACTAATCAAACTTATATATATTTTTACTTTAGAAAGTTTTGGTTTTTGTTTTTTATTTGCATAAACTATTTTTTCATATAGCTCATTTATTCCATCATCTATTAAATAATATCCTATATGAAGTTTTTTTAAATCTTTTGTTTCTACATTTTCAATATTTTTTATATCATCTTCTTCTGCTAATTTTTCTTCCATAATTTCTTTTACTTCTAAATTTTCATTTTGCTTATTTTTACTTTTGATTTTTTCTTTATCTTTTTTGGTTTTACTAAATAAATTTTCTTCTTTTTCTCTTGCAATTTCTAACACTTTTCTTGCTATATATATTTCTGATATCTTTGTTTTAGTTGATATTTCTTTTATTTTGTTTCTATAATATTCTTTAGTTTTATAATCCATTTTTGAATAAACATTTGCAGGGTCTTGTTTTAATATGTCTTCTACACCATTTATTTTTTCAAAAATTTCTAAAAAATTTATTCTTTGCAAGTTTTTTATACTTGTTATATAATTACTCATCAAAACTTTTTGCACTGCTATATCAAAATGCTCTTTTTGTACTACTTCTGATATATTAGTACCCAATTTTTCTACAGTTTCTTCTAAAATATTTAAATATCCTATTCCTCTTTTTCCTTCTTTTTTTAGTAAATATGCCATATATTCTATAAAAGAATATCTTGCATCTTGCACAAATTGTTTTTTATTTTTTAAATGTGGCTGATTTTTAAGTTTTACATCTTCCTTATTTTTGCCTTCTACAATTCTTTCTACTATATTTTGTGCTTTATATTTTTGCATTTGTGATGATAAAATTTTTTCACACACTTCTTTTATTTTTTGTATAATTGATATTTGCAAAAATATACCTATATTCCATATTTCGTCCATACTCAATGTCTTTTTTGTTTGATAACTTTTTAAATATCCTTCTAAATTTTCTTTTTCTATTTTTCCTTCTGTATATGCAACTATTTCTGCTGCAAGAACATATATCCTACTAAAACCTTCATACTCTCTATTTTTTAGTCCTACAAAATTTGTATATTTTTTTATAGTTAATTCTTTTTGTATTTGCTTTACTGTTTCTTCAATTATATAAAAATTATCTAGTAACCATTCACCTGCTGGATATATATTTATTTCTAATTTTAAATGCTCATTTAATAAATTATAAACCCCTTTTATGAATTCATAATTTTCTAATAAGTTTTGAATTGGATATGTTTTTTTATCTGATTTTGGTTTTATATTATGGGATGCCGCTATTTTTTTTAAATGTTCTTCTAATTGGCTTTTTTCTAGCATTGTTCCATTTATATTTAAATCTATAGTTTCTTTCAAAAAAATTCCACTCCTCTTCGCAATATGTTTTACACATATTGTTTACAAAAAGTGGAATTTTATTCATTTTTTGCTTTATTATTATCTTTCTTCTTCTGCAGATTTTACATCATTTTGTATTTGAAGTTTTTCTATTCTTTCTTGTTTTTCTATATTATCTAAAGATTCTTGCCTTTCTTTACATTGCTCTTCATACAATTTATAAATTTCTTCATTATATTTATCTATTTCTTCTAAATTTTTAGGATTTTCCATTATCAAATCTACTGTTTTTCCGTCATTTATATATATTCCTGTGTCAGAATAATTTAATATGTATTGTTCTACATTAATATTTGTTTCTTTTAAACCATATTCATTACTCAATTTTGCAACTGCACTTATAGGAGACATTGTTTTATTATTTAATACTATATAAGTTGGTATCTCTGCTGATATTATTTTCGCATTTGGATGTGCATTTCTATCTAAATTATAATTTAAAATATATTTTCCATTTTCATAATAAATTCTATTACTTGATATTGAATACACTATTCCTAAATCTTCTACTGTTATTGGAGCCTCTGGATATCTTTGGTTATATTCTTCTACTATCATATTAAATAATTTATTTTCTTCTTTTTCATCTTGCATATTATCTGTATATGATAAGTTTTCAATATCATTAGTTTTTATAATATTATTTTCTAAAGTAGTATCATTTTCTTGTATATTTTCATTACCTTTATTTATTATATTACTTATATCATCAATATTTATTTCATCTTTTCCTATTTCTTGAATTTTTTCTGCTTGCTTAATATTTGCATTATTATTTGAAAGTGCCATTCCTGCTCCTGTTATACCTGCTATTCCTATTACAGTAGCAAGTGCAAGCTTCATTTTCTTTTTTATACTCCTATGAGGTCTATTTCTATTTTTTATTGAATTTTGCATAATTTTTTGTTGCTCTTTATTTTTAGGATAATATGTCTTTTTGTGTACTTCTTTCCTTTTTTCGTCATAATTTGGTATTCTATTATTTCCTACATAGTTTTGCTGATTTCCCCTTACTACATTGTTTTCTAAAGGATTTCTGCTATTTTCTATTACTACATTATTTCCAATTTCTATAAGTTTTCCTTCAAGCTCTTCAAATTTTTCATTTGACATATCTTGTCCATTCTCTTTAGCTTTTGCTTTTAAGGCTTTTAAAAATTTATATACAAAAATCTCACTAATTTTACCTTGTGCACATTCATCATTTATCATATCCACAAGTGCTTTTTTTCCAATTTTTATATTATAATCTTGTGCTACATCTAGTAAAACTCCTGCATAATCTTCAACTGATATTTTTAACATAATTATCACTTCCCTAAAAATATTTATCTTCTGCAAACTATATTTAGTATACATTTTTATTATAACACTTTTGTTATTTTTTTGCAAAGTATATGTCGTTTTTTGTTTTTTTACATATTATGTATTAGTAGATATTTTCTGTAATATGTATTTTACAGTTTAAATTTTGCATTTATAGAAGATTTTCTACAAAATATGAAAGGAAGTAATTTTTATGGATATGGATAAAAAACCAGCTTGCCCTATTTTAGATGTTGATGGTGTTATTTCAGGAGGTAAACAATTTGATTTAGATATAACTTTGCCAGAAGATAACCGCGATGTCATCTATGGTGTAGTAAAAAATTGTTTCAAAGAGCCTGTATGTAATGCCGTTGTAAAATTAGTAGAAATAGTTTATGATTGTGGCAAAGAAGAACGTAGACCTATTGGTCATACTTTTACAGACAAAGAAGGAGAATTTGTATTCGGTCCTTTATGCCCTGGAAAAACTTATGCTTTACAAATCTGGGTAAATGATACTAAAAAAATAAAAATTTGTGCTAAATGTCATCATGAAGGAAAATGCTTAAAAGGTGAAAAAATGGATGACTGTGACTGCTTTTTAGAAGAAAGACCTAAAGATGATAAATGTGACAAAGATTGTTAGTTAATTTTGTGCTGACTATATAATGATTGCTAAATAAGCAAATTAAGAGGCAGAAGCTTTTTTGCTATCTGCCCTTTTTATTTACTCATTTAACCAAAAACTAAATAACTCCCATTTTCTTTGCCATTTGTTTTCCTTTTTTCATCATTCTCTTTTTCCCTTTATTTATTAAATCTCTTTCGTTATACATCATTAAAATACCTGTTGTTATAATTCCACCAATAATTAAACCTTTAGTAAATTTCATAAAAATCATCCTTTCCTTTTTATTTTATATTTTTTTCATTTTTAGAAATTTTATACTCTTTTATTATGGAATATATTTCATATATTATAATAAAACACAAAAAAATTCCAAAATATTTTCTTAAAACCTGCACATCTGCATATATTGCTAAATTTGCTCCTATAATTGCTCCTAATATACCAAAAATTGCTATATAAGTACCTAGTTTTAAATTTATATTTTTATTTTTTATATTAACAATTATTGCAACTATTGATGTAGGAATAAAAAAAATTAAGTTTGTAGCTTGTGCATAATGTTGCTCTATACCAAGCACAAAAGTAAGCAAAAATATTAGTATTGTGCCTCCACCCATTCCAGTTCCACTAACAATTCCTGAAATAATCCCAACTAATATTTCTGCCATTACTTCCTCCTTAATAAAAAATTTTTTTATTCAAACCTGTCTAATAAATATTGTTGACATACAAGCATTTGTTCAACAATTCTTTTTCTTAATTTTTCATCTTCTATATTTTCCGTTAAATTAATAAATTTCTGCATTTCAAATAAATATTTTTTATCATTTTGCAAATTATTTTCTTTTTTATCACTCATATTAAAACACCTCTTGCTTTTTTATTTTGTTAGCCAATTTTGTTAATATTTATACCTATTATATATGTTAATTATTTTGTCGATTTTAACATTTTTTTGTCTTTACTATATATTAACTTTTTTTTCATTTTTTTTCAATTCTTATATGAAAGTATGTTTTATTTCCACAAAAATGTTTTATATAGGTTTTGTATATTATTTATCTATTTTCATATATTTATTTCAAATTTTGCGACTAACTTCTTTTTTTAACTATCACACTTTCATGTACAAAATAATAAAACAATAAAATTACAAAATATTTAAAACTTTTTAACTTTCAATCTACTAATTTTCTATTTTTTAATATTTTTATTTAGTTAGCATATTAAATGCAACATATGCTAAAAAAATTGTAAATAAAATTTTTAAAATTTTTTCCGGCAATTTTCTTAAAAGCTTTGCACCTATATATCCACCAATTGCACCACCTGTTGCACAAAGTAAAGCAATTTTCCAATCTATAAAATCACTCTTATAATAAAATATACTACTTGTTATAACCATTGGTAATATACAATATACAGATGTTCCTCTAGCCTTTTTAGAATCCATTTTTAATAAATGCAAAAAAGCAGGTACTAATATTAAACCACCACCTGTTGAAAAAAAGCCACTTATGATTCCAGATATTAAACCTATAAAAGCATATTTTATATTTCTTTTCATTTTTTACCTACTTATCTTAGCAAATTAGCTGTTTTTATTATATATATTTTCCATTTTTATATACTTTTATTCACAAAAATATAATATCAATATATTTTTTAATAATGATTCTAAACCTAAGTTTAAAAGATAAAAAAAGATGTGTCAAAATGCTAAAGGAGCAAAAACAATGGTTATTTAAGTTAAAAACATTTTTTTCGTAGAGTAGCCCAAATATTTCCATTAACTCAAATAAACATCAAAAACAAATAAAAACCACAATTTTAAAAATTGCCATTTTCCTCCGTCCCCTTGGCACTTTGGCAAAAACAGCAATTTTAAAAATTATCATTTACTCCACATTCTCATCCTTCTCATAATACTTAACCCCAAGCATCTTATCCGGCAAATATTGCTGCTTGACAAAATGCCCCGGAAAATCATGTGGATACAAATATCCTTTACTATATCCAAGTTCCTTCATCTTCTCAATTGGTGCATTCCTAATATGCATAGGTATTGTTCCTGTATCTTTAGTTCTTACATCTTCTATAGCTTTATTTATCGCCATATAAGAAGCATTTGACTTTTTAGATGTTGCAACATAAATTGCAGCTTCTGAAAGTAATATTCTAGCTTCAGGCATTCCTATTTGATGTACTGCTTGCATTGCTGCATTTGCTACAACTAATGCATTTGGATTTGCCATTCCCACATCTTCTGATGCACATATTGTTATTCTTCTTGCTAAAAACATTGGATCTTCTCCGCCTTCTATTGCCCTTGCCAAATAAAATACAGTAGCATCTGGGTCTGATCCTCTCATTGATTTTATAAATGCACTTATATTATCATAATGTGATTCTCCATTTTTATCAAATATTGCTTTTTTATCTTGAATACAATTTTTAATAACTTCATCTGTTATATGTATAAATCCATCTTTATCCATATTTGTTGTTAATACTGCTATTTCTAATCCATTTAATGCCGTTCTTACATCTCCATTTGAAATTATTGCAAGCTTTTTTAGAGTTTCATCTTCTATTTTTATATTATAATCTCCTAGTCCCTCTTTTTTAGTTAATGCATTTTTTAAAATTGTAAATATATTATCTATAGAAAGTGGCTCTAATTTTACTACTATTGATCTTGAAATAAGAGCTTTATTTACTTCAAAATATGGATTTTCTGTTGTTGCACCTATTAATATTATTGTTCCATTTTCTACAAATGGAAGCAAAGCATCTTGTTGCAATTTATTAAATCTATGGATTTCATCTATGAATAATATACTTTTCTCAGCTGGGTTTAGCATAAAATTTTTTGTTTCTTCTATTACTTTTTTTATTTCTTGTACACCTGATGTTACAGCATTTATCTTATAAAATTTATATTTTGTTGTTTCACTAATTACTTTTGCAAGTGATGTTTTTCCACACCCTGGTGGTCCAAATAATATTATACTTGATAATCTATCTGCTTTTATTGTTCTATATAATAATTTATCCTTGCCTAATATATGCTCTTGACCTACATATTCTTCAAGTGTTCTTGGTCTTATTCTATATGCTAATGGTTCGTTACTATTCATGGCACTTCCTCTTTCTATATTAATATTATAATTTTACATATTTTTAAAAATTATATTTCAATTTTAATATTAAACAAACCAAGCAATATGCTTGGATAGTATAATATTTTTTTATTTAATTTGATAACATAGTTAATCCCTTTTTTATCAATTCTTCTGTACTTAAGTTTGTTTTTTCTATACTTAAAAACGCTTTTTCTATTTCTTTTTTACTATAACCTAATACCTGCAAAGCAGATATTGCTTCTTCTACTTTATTTCCTGCTTCTACTGCTTTATTTATTTTTGCATCTTTTGTTTTAGCTAAACTTTCTTCTTTCTTTAATTTATCTTTTAATTCTAATATTATTCTTTGTGCAGACTTTGCACCTACTCCTGGAACTCTTGTAAGCATTGCAGTATCTCCTGAAATTACAGCAAGTGCAAATTCTGATGGTGGACATATAGCAAGCATTGCTTGTGCTGTTTTTGCACCTACTCCGCTTACGCCAAGTAATAATTCAAACATTCTTAATTCTTCATTCGTGTTAAATCCATATATACTTATATCATCTTCTCTTACTCTATAATATGTATATACTTTTACTATTTTACCTATTTCTCCTAGTTTTTCCATCCCTATTGTTGACATATATACTTTGTAGCCAAGACCTCCTACATCTATTACTACATAGTCTGTCATCTTCATTTCTAATGTTCCTTTTATATATGCAAACATATTATTTTTCTCCTCTTTATTTAAATACTAATTTATAAAATTCTATTTTCAATTTTTTTAGTTTCATAATTTTAAAAAACTTCTAAGATATAATATATCTCAATATCAAAATTATATATTATATAGATATGTAGCTTCTAAATCTGCCTCATGTGTAAGTAAGCAAATTGGATATTTAGTATATGCTGCACCTATATTATTATATAATTCTTTTGGCTCAGTATATCCCATATGCCATCTTATTGCATATTTTTCTTCTGGTGAAAGTTTTATATATTCAGAAATCATCATTACAGATTTTTCACCATGACCATATGGTATTGTATCTTCTATTGTATAATATGGTACTTTTTCCCACACTCCTAGAGCATTTTTGGCATTCCTATAATCTATTTTATAGAAATTTGTTTTACATATATCATGTAATAATCCAATTATTATTATTGAATCTTCTCCTATAGTTATTCCTTTTATATTATTTTCTACTTTGTGTTTTAATATTTCATAAACCTTTAAGCTATGCTCAACAAGGCCACCTTCATGGTCACCGTGGAATCTTGTACTTGCTGGTGCTTTAAAAAAATCAGATTTTTCTAAAAACTGTATTAATTCCTCTATTCCTTCTCTTTTTACTTGTCTTAATAATTTTAAAAATTCCTCTTTCATTAGTTTTAAACCCTTTCTTTATTTATTTAGCATTTATTTTAATTTCCAATTTTTTATTCTATCCATGGCTTCTTTTGTATTTTCTCTTGTTCCAAATGCTGTTAGCCTAAAATATCCTTCACCATGTGGTCCAAAACCACTTCCTGGTGTTCCAACTATGTTTACTTCTTCTAATAATTTATCAAAAAATTCCCAAGAAGTTAATCCATCTGGTACTTTAAGCCATACATATGGTGAATTTACTCCTCCATAAACTGTATAACCTGCTTCTTCTAAACCTTCTTTTATTATTTTAGCATTTTCTAAATAATAATTTATATTTTCTTTTATTTGTTTTTGCCCTTCCATGCTATATACTGCTTCTGCTGCTCTTTGCACAATATATGATGTACCATTAAATTTTGTACAAGTTCTTCTATTCCATAATTTATTTAAAAGTACTTCATCTCCAGACTTTGTATATCCTTTTACCGTTTTTGGAATAACTAAATATGCACACCTAACTCCTGTAAATCCAGCTGTTTTTGAAAAACTCCTAAACTCTATTGCTACATCTTTTGCTCCTTCTATTTCAAATATACTATGTGGTATATCTTCTTCTGTTATAAAACTCTCGTATGCTGAATCATATAAAATTATAGATTTATTAGCTTTAGCATAATCTACCCATTTTTTTAATTCTTGCTTTGTTAAAACTGTACCTGTTGGGTTATTTGGAAAACATAAATATATCATATCTACTTTCTCTTTTGGAAGCTCTGGTTTAAAAGCATTTTCTGATGTTACTGGTAAATACACTATATTTTCATATGTGTCAGTTTCACTGTTATAACTTCCACTTCTTCCGAGACATAACATTAGTATCTAAATACACAGGGTATACTGGGTCTGTTATTGCAACTTTATTATTAACTGCAAAAATATCAACTATATTTCCACAATCACACTTAGCTCCATCAGATACAAAAACTTCATCTTCTTCAATATTTACTCCTCTTTTTTTATAATCATTTTCCACTATTGCTTTTCTTAAAAAAACATACCCCTGCTCTGGCCCATAACCTTTAAAACCTTCTTTTGTTCCCATTTCATCAACAGCTTTATGCATAGCCTCTATACAAGCCGGAACAATTGGTCTTGTTACATCTCCAATTCCTAGTTTTATTATTTTTTTATCTTTATTCACTTCTTGGTATTTTGCTACTTTTTTTGCTATATTTGAAAACAAATAACTTTCTTGTAAATTTAAGAAATTTTCATTTATATAACTCATAGTCATCATTCCTTTCTTTTTTTGCATTTTATCACAAACAACCTTTATTGTAAAGCAAGAACTTTAGGGACATCAATGTCTATTTAAGTTAAGGCTAGAAGTATTGATATATCTTAAAATGTAGTGACGCGCAGTTTGGGAGGATGCAAATTACTATAGACCAGTCCAGCGCAACTTATCAAATTTTGAATTTATTACTATAGTTATTCATATGATATGTCCGACCAGCAAGGAACGGAATTTTAAGATATATCAATACTTCTAGTCTTAACTTAAATAGACATTGTTAGGGATGTTCCTTAAAATTCATTTTCGTTAATTTAAAAATTTCCAAAGTGGGGGTAGCTAATGTATATCTAAGTTTATTCTTATTCAAAAAACTTAAAAATACTATACTTTTTGAAAAAAAAGATATATAATGTAGCAAATTAAAACTAGATTAAGAGGTGTCATTTATGAAATTAAAAGATGTATTAAAAGATATTGAAGTTGTAAATATTAGAGGAGATGCAGATATTGATATTACAAATATCACTTCTGACTCTAGATTAGTAAAAAATAATTGTTTATTTTTTGCTATAAAAGGATATTCTTTAGATGGTACAAAATTTATTAACAGTGCTATAGAAAATGGTGCAAATTCAATTGTTATTGATGATGAAACAGATTTGGATTCTATTTGTAATAATCCTTGTATTACAATAATTCAAGTAAAAAATATAAGAAAAGCATTAGCATTATGTAGTTGTAATTTATATGATAACCCATCAAAAAAATTAAAACTAATTGGTGTTACAGGAACTAAAGGTAAAACTACTTCTACTTATATGATTAAATCTATTTTAGAAAAACATGGTTTAAAAGTTGGCCTTATAGGTAGTATTTCTATTTACATTGGAGACAAAAAATTAGAAGATACAGATCGTACTACTCCTGAAAGTTATAAAATACAAGAAACTTTAGCTTTAATGGTTAAAGAAAATGTAGATGTTGCAATTTTAGAAGTTTCTTCACAAGCTATGAAACTAGATAGAGTCACTGGATGTGATTTTGATATTGCATTATTTACTAATTTATCAGAAGACCATATTAGTCCTAAAGAACATAAAGATATGCAAGATTATTTTGAAGCTAAACTATCTTTACTAAAACTTGCTAATTCAATTGTTTTTAATGTTGATAATGAATATACTGTTAAAATTAAAGAATTATTACCTGATAAAAGAATGGTTACTTTTGGTATAGAAAATTATGCTGATATTCAAGCAAAAGACCTTATTCCAAGTAATTCTTGTATTGATTTTACACTAGTTATGGATGAATCCGAAAATAAAATTAGAGTTTCTATTCCTGGTGAATATATGGTATATAATGCATTAGGTGCAATAGCTGTTTCTACATTTTTCAAGGTTACTCCAGATGAGATAAAAAAAGCTTTAAATCCCTTTAAAGTATTTGGAAGAAGTGAAATGGTCCCAAATAAACTAGGACTTACAATAATGATTGATTATGCACATACTCCTTCTAGTTTAGAATCTATTCTAAAAACTGTTAAACCTTATACAAAGGGAAGAGTTATTTGCACTTGGGGTGTTGGTGGAGACCGTGATAGTGCAAAACGTCCTATAATGGGTGAAATTTCAGGAAAACTTGCTGACTTTACAATACTTACATCAGACCAAGTTCGTACAGAAGACCCAAGAAAAATATTAGCAGACATTGAAGTAGGCTTAAAGAAAACAAATGGCAAATATACTGTCATTTTAAATAGAACAGAAGCAATCAGATACGCTTTATCAATTGCTACCAAAGATGATATTATTGTTCTACCAGGACTTGGTAGTGACCTTTATATTGAATATATGGGAGTTAAATATCCTTATGATGAAAGAATTGTAATTCATGATATTATTGAGGAAATGATTAGTAGTCAAAATGGTCAATCTGGTGGTCAATCTGGGACAGGTACAAAGTAACCAAAAATGGT
>CAKNNA010000022.1 GCA_930989765.1 uncultured Clostridium sp.
TATGTCCGACCAGCAAGGAACGGAATTTTAAGATATATCAATACTTCTAGTCTTACTTTAAATAGATATCGCCGTTCCTTTAACATTTATTTTATAATTCAAAATAGAATTCGACTCCATTTTCTCTATTAATTACACCATAATCGTTTTGATAATTTACCATTATTGCTTTTACAAAAGCAAGTCCTATTCCTGTTCCTCCTTGCTCTCTATTTCTAGATTGGTCTGCTTTGTAAAAACGATTCCATATTCTATTTAAGTCTTCTTCTTTTATGTTTTCTCCTGTATTATAAACAGATATTCTACATTTATTATTTGTTTTGTTTATTTCATTTGTTATTTTTATGATTTTTTCTCCATTTTTTTCTTTCACATTTTTTATTGCATTTGTTAAATAATTTGTAATAACTTGTTCAATGTAAAAATCGTCTGCTAAAACTTTCATTGTTTCATTTCCTACAAATTTTACATCTACTCCTTTTTCTTCTAACATTACTTTAGACTTTCTTACTACTTCTTTTTCTAGTTCTACAATATCAAATTCTGTATTATTAAATTCTCTTTTTCCATATTCTAGTTTCATAAGCTCTAGTAATTGCTGTACTAATCTATTCATTTTATTTGCTTCATCTTGTATTACTTCTGCATAGAATTTTCTGCTTTCTTCGTCTGTATTTACATTTTCTATTAATCCTTCACTATAGCCTTGAATTAGTGCTATTGGAGTTTTTAGCTCATGAGATACATCTGATATAAAAGTTTTTCTCATTTCTTCAATTTTTGATTTCTTTTCAATATCCCTTTCTAGTTCATTATTTGTATTTCTTAATTGCTTTATTGTGCTTTCAAGTTTGTCTGACATTACATTAATACTTTTTCCTAGGTTATTTATTTCATCATCTACATCTTTAATTCTATATTTGTGACTAAAATCTAAGTTTGACATATTTTTTGCTATTTTGTTTAGTTCTAATATTGGCTCTGTGAATTTTTTTGATATAAAAGACACCATCACAGCAGCTATTAATATTGTAAAACCTGCAATAAGTAATAAGAAATTATTTGAGATTGTTACACTATCTTGTATTGATGTTACTGGCACTCTTATATATACATAATAGCCATTATCTAGTTTTCCAGATAACATTATATATTTTAATCCATTTTTGAAATCTCTTTGCTGTGTTATCTCAAATTTTTCATTTTTATCTAGAGTAGTTCTATTTCTTATATTCTCATTGTTTGTTATACTTTCTTGTATATCTTGTATTGTATTTAAGACATAATTAAATTCTTTGTTTGATGTATATACACTATAATTTTCTTCGTCTTTTATTAAGATGTCAAAATTATTTTTTATTGCTATTTTATCCATTTCTGTTTCTAAATCTAAGTTATGATTGTTTCCATTATAATAATCATTTAGTTGATTATAAACATCTTCTAATGTTTGTTCTTTACTGTACAAATAAAATTTTTCTAATGCAAAGTTATTTACAATTATTAAAAATATTATTATTAGCATAACTGTTAAACTTAATGTTAAAAATAGTTTTACTTTTACAGACTTAAATACTTTTTTTATGTTTTCTAGTGTTTTTTTTAATTTAACATTCATATTATACATTCCTTTTTAAGTAATATAGTAATTTTTATTGTTCTTATATTTATTTAATTAGATTCTATTTTTCTTCAAATTTATATCCTACTCCTCTAATGGTTTTTACATATTTTCCTTTTTTTCCTAGTTTGTGTCTTATTTTCTTTATGTGACTGTCTATTGTTCTTGAATCTCCATAATAGTCATAGTTCCATACATTATTTAGTATTTTATCTCTTGATAATGCAATATTTTCATTTTCTACTAGATATACTAATAATTCATATTCTCTTAGACTTAATTCAACTTGTTTTCCATCTACACTTACTGTTCTTCCTTCTTTGTCTATTTCTATCCCACCATAATTTTTTACTTCTTTTGTTTCTCCTTCAGTTCTTTTTAATATTGCTTCTACTCTTGCTGCTAAAATTTTAGGGCTAAATGGTTTTGATATATATTCATCTACTCCTAGTTCAAACCCAAATAATTCATCTTGTTCTTCTCCTCTTGCTGTTAGCATTATAATTGGTACTTTTGATGTTTGCCTTATTTGTCTTAATACAGACCATCCGTCTAATTTAGGCATCATTACATCTAATAATATTAAGCATATTTTTGATGAGTTTTGTTCAAAAACTTCAAGCGCTTTTTCACCATCTTCTGCTTCTATTATACTATATCCTTTTGCTACTAAAAAGTCTTTTATTAGCTTTCTCATTCTTGCTTCATCATCTACTACTAATATACTTTTATTTACCATTTTTATCTTCCTTCCTTTTTATTATGTTTTTATTATATATTATTTTTTTGTTTTTGTATAGATGTTTTGTTTACGTAATTTATTTTATATTATTTTTGTGTTCTTTTGGTGAAAACTTTTTGTTTTTTCATTATAATATCTTTTCGCTTTTAACAAAATTTAATAAAAAAGACCCTTGAATAAATTCAAAAGTCCATTTATTATTATTTTATACTTTTACTAAAAAATAACTTGTATTATTAGAATTTATAATTAACTATTCATTATTATTGTTTTTGTATCATATGCCATTTTAACATTTTCTTCGTTTAAAATTTGCATAATTTTATAATTTATTCTTTCTTTTTCTTCTAAATAGCTCATGTAATCTACAGAATTTGTGTAACTACATATATATAAATTTAAACCATTTGTTGTAATTCCATCAAACCTAACAATTATTGTATCATCTATAACATCATCTTTATTTACAAGCATTGTCTTTATTCTTTCTTCAACTTTTTGCAATTTTTCAAGTGGAGTATTTGTTTCTATACAAATATTTAATTTATATCTTCTTTTTTCTAATCTACTCCAATTTATAACAGATGATTCTGATATTACAGAGTTTGGTACATTTACTATTGAGTTTTCAGATGTTCTTATTCTTGTAGTTCTAAATGTTATGTCTTCTACTGTACCTTCATATGTGTCCATTTGTATCCAGTCACCTACTGCAAATGGTTTATCAAAAAATATAGTTGCACCTCCAAATAGGTTTTTAGCTGTATCTTGTGCTGCAAGTGTTACTATTACACCACCTATTCCAAGTCCTGCTATTATTCCATTTAAGTTGAATCCTAATTCTGTTATAACAAGTATTATTGCAAGTGTATATATAATTACTCTAACTATTTTTAGTATAAAGTTTAAAGTTGTTTCTTCTATTTCTTTTTTAGATTTTTGTTTATATCTTTTTATTAATGTTGAATCTAGTGTAAAACTTTTTGCAAGTCCTTTTGCAAATGCTAGTATACTTATTATTTTAAATGCTTTTGTGAAAATTTGCATAATTTCGTCTGGTATTTCTAGTGGTTGTTTTAAAAATAGTACTGCTATATATACTCCAAGTATATTTATAAATATTCTTAATGGCTCATAAAAAGCGCTTTCTTTAATTTCTCTTTTTTTAGCTTTTATTTTGAATAATTTTACAATCATATATGAAATACTACTACTTAGAGCTATAAATAAAATCATTATACCAATTGCAACGATTATATCAATTATATCTTGGGTATTTAGTTTATTTATAAAATCTATTATTTGGCCCATAAAATTCTCCTTTAAGCTATTATTTGTTTTTTATATTTATCCCATATAATCTCTTAATTTTTTACTTCTACTTGGGTGTCTTAATTTTCTTAATGCTTTTGCTTCTATTTGTCTTATTCTTTCTCTTGTAACATTAAATTGACTTCCTACTTCTTCTAGTGTTCTTGATTTTCCATCTTCTAAACCGAATCTTAATTTTAATACTTTTGCTTCTCTTGGTGTTAATGTACTCATAACATCTTCTAATTGTTCTCGTAGTAATGTGTAAGATGCTGCATCATGTGGTGCTGGACTATCTTCATCTTGTATAAAGTCTCCTAAATGGCTATCATCTTCTTCTCCTATTGGTGTTTCTAGTGATACAGGATCTTGCGCTATTTTTTGGATTTCTGCAACTTTTTCTAATGGTATTTCCATTTCTTGAGCTATTTCTTCTGGGGTAGGCTCTCTTCCTAATTGTTGTAACAAATGTCTTGATGTACGTATTAATTTATTTATTGTTTCTACCATGTGAACTGGTATTCTTATTGTTCTTGCTTGGTCTGCTATTGCTCTTGTTATTGCTTGTCTTATCCACCAGGTTGCATATGTGCTAAATTTAAATCCTTTTGTGTAGTCAAATTTTTCTACTGCTTTTATTAATCCCATATTTCCTTCTTGGATTAAGTCTAAAAATAGCATTCCTCTTCCCACATATTTTTTTGCTATACTTACAACTAGTCTTAAGTTTGATTCTGCAAGTTTTTGTTTTGCTTCTTCATCACCTTTTAATATTTTTTTGGCTAAATCTAGTTCTTCTTCAAATGTTAGTAATGGTATTTTTCCAATTTCTCTTAAATACATTCTTACTGGGTCATCTACATTTATTCCATCATAAGTATTTTCTGTTATTTCATCTAATTTTAAGTTTTCTACTTCTTTTAAATCCTCTATGTCTGGCTCTTCATCAAATTCGTCTGGAAGCAAGTCTACTCCTATTTCTTCAAATGCATCAAATACTGAATCTATTTGTTCTGGTGATACATCGTTTAATTGATTTGCTAAGTCTCCATATGTTATTTTACCTTTTTCTTTAGCTTGTTTTAGTAAATTTTGTACTTTTTCTTGTTTTATTTTTTCACTTTCTGCATCTTCTACTGAACTATTATTTGCTTGTTCTAGTTCAGAAGCTTCTTTTATTTCTTCTTTTAATTCTTCAATTGTTTCTTGTTTTGTTTGTTTTTTATTTTCTTTTTTTGTTTTTTTATCTTCTACATCTTTTACATCTTTTTGTTTCTTATCTTTTTTTGAACTTTCTTCTGATTTATTTTGATTGATTTCCTCAATATTTAATTCATTTATTTTATCTTTGCTTTTTGTTTTGCCTTTTTTAGTTTCTTTTTTATCATTTATTATTTTTTCTTGTGATTCTTGTTTTTTTTCTATTTCTTCTTTTTTTCCTGCCATTATATACATTCCTTTCTTATTGGTAAGTCTTACCTTTATTTTATTTTGGCTAAATTTATAATTATATCATTTAGCTCTTTTTCTAATTTTCTTTTCTCTTCAATGTCTTTGGTTTCTTCCATTTGTTCTAATATTTCATATTTTCTATCTTGTAATTTATCTTTTTGGTAGCCTTGCAATATATCATCTATTGCTTTTTCCATGTCTTCTATTCCATAATCTTGTGCCATTATTTCTGTAATTCTATTTTGCTGTTCTTCTGATAAATCATATAATACACTATTTATATTACTATTTCCTTTTTCAAATTCTTCATACAATTTTTTTGCTATTTTATTATTTATTTCATCTTTGAAGTCTTCTTTTTTTAGGTTTTGTTTTATTATTTTGTATAAATTTAAGTTGCCTGTTAGTAATATTGAAAGTATTGTATTTTCTCGTTTTAATAATGCATCTGATATTTTTCTTTTTTTAGGCTCTACAGTTTTTCTTATTAAGTTTGATTTTTCTAATATTTTTTCACTGTTTGTTTGTGAATATGTAAGTTTATTAACTTCTGCATAAATTGCTTCTTTAGAAATTTCATATTCATTTGCAATTTTTTCTATGTATACTTCTCTTTCTATGTTGTTGTCTATTTTTGATATTAGTTTTGCTATTTCATTTAGGAATTTAATTTTGTCATTTACATTTTCTAGATTTAAGTTTTGCTTTAATAGTTTAACTTTGAATTCTATTACAGATATTGCTTTATCTACTAGATTAGTAAATCTTGCATTCCCATATTTTATTATGTATTCATCTGGGTCTTTGGCTCCTTCCATTTGAAGTACTCTTATATCACACCCCATGTTTGATAATATTTCCATTGCTCTTACTTTTGCAGCTTGTCCTGCTTCATCTGAATCGTAACTTAGTATTACTTGCTGTGTGTTATTTCTTAGTAAATATCCTTGTTGTTGTGTTAGTGCTGTTCCAAGTGATGCTACTACATTGTGAATTCCTCTTTGATGCAAAGATATTACATCCATATATCCTTCTACTATTAGTAGCCTTTTTTTTATGTCATATTTTTTTGCAACATTTAGACCAAATAGATGTCTTCCTTTGCTATATACTACATTTTCTGGGGAATTTATATATTTAGGTTTAGAGTCATCTAGTACTCTTCCTCCGAATGCAATGACTTTTCCTCTAGCATCACATATTGGAAACATTAGCCTGTTTCTGTATCTGTCAATATATTTTCCATTTTCATTTTTGTTTACTAAGCCTGATTCTAGTATTTCTTGTTCTTTAAATCCTTGTTTTGTTAAGTTTTTATAAAGTTCATCAAATTTGCCTGAAAAGCCAATTTTAAATGCTTTTAGTGTTTCGTTTGAAAGTTTTCTTTGTTTTACATATTCTTGTGCTATTTTAGCTTGTTTGCCATATAAATTTTGATGGTAATATTCTGCTGCAAATTCGTTTACTTTATATACTTTTGCTTTTAATTCTTCTTTTATGCTATCTCCACTATTGCTAAGTGTTGGTAAATTTATGTTTGACCTTTCAGCTAAATTTTGTACGGCTTCTACAAAACTTATTCCTTCTATTTTCATTAAAAATGTAAAAACATTTCCTCCTACTCCGCACCCAAAGCAATGAAATATTTGCTTATCTGGTGAGACTGAAAAAGAAGGTGATTTTTCGTTATGAAATGGACATAGTCCAAAATAATTTCTTCCGCTTCTTTTTAAATGTACATATTGTGATATTATATCAACGATATCATTTGTTTGTCTTACTTCTTCTATAATTTCATCACTATATCTTGCCATTTTTCCTCACTTTCTTTAAAATGTTTTTACTTTTTGTCCATAATTATATTATTCGACGTGTTTTACATAAATCCTTCCGTATTTTCATTTTTTCTTCTATATTTTCTTTTTTTAGAGTTTTATTTTAAAAATAGTTATATCCGCCAAAATAAAAAATGCTAGATATAATTTAAAGGAATATTATTAGGGACGAAAGAAAATTGTTATTTTCTTTCGTCCCTTTTGACATTTTTTATTTAAGTGCCATTATTTTATTATCTAACTTATTTATTATTTTTGCATAAGACACTAATTCCTTAGATGCTTGTTTGCTTAATTCTTGTTTTGGTTTATATTTCATAGTATGTTCAAGACTTGCCCAAAAATCCATTGCCATAGTTCTTATCTGCATTTCTACTTTTACATACATAATGCTTTTTGATAATGCTATTGGCACATTTAATATCATATGATAACTTGAATAGCCACTCTTTTTAGGATTTACTACATAATCTTTTTCTTTTTGAATTTCAATTCCTGGCAGTTCTTCTATTAGATTTCTTATTGAATATATGTCTTTTTTTAGTGGACATATTACTCTTATCCCTGCTATGTCATTTATGTTTTTTATCATATCATTATATGTGAACTCTAAGTCTTTTTTTGCCATCTTTTTCTTTATGCTTTCAGGTGATTTTATTCTTGTTGTTATGTGGTCAATTAAATTATAATCATAAAATATTTTAAATTCATTTTGGATTATTTCTAATTTAGTTTGGATTTCTTTTATTCCAACTGAATATATAAACATTATTTTCTTAAAGTTTTCACTGCTTACATCTACTTTTTCGTTTGCAGTTAATAAATTTTCTATTTTTAAAATTTCATTACCTTTTGGTTTTTTTCTTTTCATATATACACTCCTTATTTTTCCCCCATCTTTAGTATATGCATATATTACTATTTAATTGTTATGAAAATTTATTTTGTTTGTGTTTTTTGTGTGAATTAATTTTTTATATTATTTTCCATAATAAGTATCTAACATAATCTCTTTTATTTCAGATACTAGTGGTAGTCTTGGGTTTGCTGTTGTACATTGGTCTTCAAAACTTCTGTCTGCAAGCATATCTACTTTTGATAAAAATTCTTGTTCATTTATTCCTGCTTCTTTAAATGATTTTGGTATGTTCATGTGCTCATTCATTTCTTTTATTTTTCGTATTAAACTATTTATTCCTTCTTCTTTTGTATCTGCTTTTAGTCCTACTTTTTTTGCTAATTCATAATATTTTTGGTCTGCTATATAGTATTCGTATTTTGGGAAAGATACAAATTTTGTAGGTCTTGTGCTGTTATATTTTATTACATATGGAAGTAATATTGCATTTATTCTTCCATGTGGCATATGGAACTGTGCTCCTATTTTGTGTGCTATTGAGTGGTTAATTCCTAAGAATGCATTTGTAAAGGCCATTCCTGCTATTGTGCTTGCATTGTGCATTTTTTCTCTTGCTTCTTTATTTGTTCCATCATCATATGCTTTTTCTAGGTATTTAAATACTAGTTCTACTGCTTTTTCTGCTAATCCATCTGTATAATCTGATGCCATGTTTGATACATATGCTTCTAGGCTATGTGTTAATACATCCATTCCTGTATCTGCTGTTACTGTTTTTGGAAGACTCATTACTAAGTCTGGGTCTACAATTGCTACATCTGGTGTTAGTTCATAGTCTGCTAGTGGATATTTTCTATTTTTTTCTTTATCTGTTATTACAGCAAATGATGTTACTTCTGACCCTGTTCCTGAGGTTGTTGGTATTGCTACCATTTGGCATTTTGTTCCAAGTTTTGGAAATTTATAAGTACGTTTTCTTATATCCATAAATTTTAGTTTTAATCCCTCAATATCTGCTTCTGGGTGTTCGTAAAATAGCCACATACCTTTTGCAGCATCTATTGGGCTTCCTCCTCCAAGTGCTATTATTACATCTGGATTAAAAGCTTTCATAGCTTCTACACCTTTTTTTATTGTGTCAAATGATGGGTCTTGTTCTACATTGCTAAAAATTTCTGAATGTACATATACTTGCCTTTTTCTTAAATGATAAAGAATTTTATCTACATATCCTAATTTTACCATTCCTTCATCTGTTACTATAAATGCTCTTTGGATATTAGGCATTTTTTCTAGGTATTCTATTGAGCCTGCTTCAAAATATATTTTTTCTGGAACTTTAAACCATTGCATATTAACCCTCCTTTTTGCAACTCTTTTTATATTTATTAAATTAACTGATGATACATTTGCTGTTGTTGAGTTTCCTCCAAATGAGCCACAACCGAAGTGTTAGTGATGGCATATTTGTATTATATATATCACCTATTGCTCCATGAGTTGATGGAGAGTTTACTATTATTCTTCCAGCTTTCATTATTTCAGAAAATTTTAGTATTGTTTCTCGGTTTTCTGAATGTATTACTGCAGAATGTCCCATTCCTCCAAATTCAATTAGTTTTTCTGATTTTTCTATTCCTTCTTCTTCATTTTCTACAATGTAATATGTTAGTACTGGGCTTAACTTTTCTTTTGAAAATGGAAAATCTCTTCCTATTCCTTCTTCATAAACTACTAATATTTTTGTATCTTCTGGAACAAAGAAACCTGCATCTTGTGCTATTTTATATGGAGATTGTCCTGGAATATGTGATTTTAGTTTGTATCCTTTTTCTTCGTTAAAATCAAACATACTTATTTTTAATTTTTCTTTTTCTTCTTCATTTACAAAATAGCATCCTGCTTCTTTCATTAGTCTTTCAAATTCTTGATATATTTCTCTATCTACTAATACGGCTTGTTCTGATGCACATATCATTCCATTGTCAAATGATTTTGATAATACTAAATCGTTTACTGATGTTTTTAGTTTTGCACTTTTTTCTATATAACAAGGTACATTTCCGAGGTCCTACTCCTAATGCTGGTTTTCCACAAGAATATGCTGATTTTACCATTCCAGTTCCACCTGTTGCTAAAATTAAGTTTACATCTGGATGGTTCATTAAGCCAATTGTTGCTTCAATTGATGGCTCTTCTATCCATAATATACAATCTTTAGGTGCTCCTGCCATTATTGCAGCATCTCTTAAAATTTTAGCAGCTTCTGTGCTACATTTTTGAGCTGATGGATGGAATCCAAATATTATTACATTTCTTGTTTTTGCAGATATTATTGATTTAAACATTGTTGTTGATGTTGGGTTTGTAACAGGTGTTACTCCTGCAATTATTCCCACTGGCTCTGCTATTTCTACATATCCTTCTTCTTCGTTTTCATCTATTATTCCTACTGTTTTTTCGTATTTTATACTATGGTATATATATTCTGTTGCGAACATATTCTTTGTTATTTTATCTTCATATATTCCTCTTTTTGTTTCTTCTACTGCCATTTTTGCAAGTTTCATATGGTGTTCTAAGCCTGCCATTGACATTGCTTTTACTATGTTGTCTACTTCGGTTTGGTCTAGCTTTAGGTATTCTTGAGATGCAATTTTTGCTCTTTTTACTAAAGAGTCAATCATTTCTTTTACTTTTTCTTCGTTTTGCTCTTCCATAATATTCCTCCTTTGTTTTTATTTTACCCTTTTTTATTATACATTATTAACTTTTTTTGTCAATCTTGATTTTTTAAACTTTTTTAGATTTTTTGTGTTACAAGTTGCAATTACAATTTAAAAACCACCCTAAAACAAAATATGTCTTTTGGGTGGTACATCTGCCTAGGTAGGCAGTTTGGAGATTTTGGATAATTTAATTTTTAAAAATACGTGAAAACCAAGATTTTTTTATTTTTATCTCTGTTTTCGGCAAAGGCTTTGGTTGAGATACAAAATGATTTACATCATATTCATATGAGAATGATTCGTAAATCCCGCTGGTATTATGCTTGTTAGTAATACCGTTTTTCTGATTATAATAATAGCCTTCTGGTAAGCTTAAGTTTTCACCAGGAATATTTCCATATATAATTATTACTGGTGATACTGTGTAATCACGCACATCAAACTTTGCGGATGGATTCCGCTTAATTAATTCCTTTTTCATTTCGTTAATTCCAATATTCTCCATTACAATTCCTCCTTGTGTAATAAAAACACTTTCTTGTTGTTAGTTGCAATTGATGAAACGGAGTAAAAACTGTTCATCACTTATAAGTATACCATATTTTACATAAAATTTCAATTTTGAGTTCTGTGAAATGTATGTTATAAAGCACTTTTGCATAATTTTTTTATTCATATTTTAAAAATTTATTATAAAAATCCAACTTTTTTTCAAGTTGGATTTTTATTTTATACTTTAAATATTTTATTATTTATATATATAATCTTGTGGGTCAACAGTTTTGCCGTCTACTCTTATTTCTAAATGCAAATGTGGTCCTGTAGAATTTCCTGTAGAACCAACTAATGCTATCTCTTCTCCTGCTTTTACTTGATCTCCTTTTTTTACAAGCATTTTACTTGTATGTGCATACCAAGATTCTACATTATTTCCATGGTCTACTTTAACTAAATATCCATAAGAGCCTTGAAAACCAGCAAATGTAACTACACCATCTGATACTACTTTTATAGGTGTTCCTTTTGGTGCTGCAATATCAAGTCCTGTATGTGTAGATACTCTTAATCTACTAACTGATGCATATCTTGATGTTATTGTTCCTGTAACTGGTAAGTTTGCAATTTTTATACCATTTACATTTGCTAATCCTTTTTCTTTTTCTTCTATTTGTTTCTTTTCTACTAGTTTGTTTGTAACATTTTCTTTTGCAACTTCTAGATTATTTGTTTTTATTTCTAAAACATCGTTTGTTGTTTTTTCTGCTATTTCAAAATTTAAGTTTTCATTTTCTTGTTTCATAGTATTTACTATTTCTTCTGCATCTTCTTTGGTATCTACTGATTCAATCTTTTCTCCATCTAATAAAATATCATAATATTTATAGGTGATTTTTAATTCATTTTGCAAAGCTACTAAAACTTTACTCTCGTTTGTTTCTTCAGATTTATTTATTAATTTTAATTCATATTCTGGATTTGCTTGTAACTGGACTTGGTCTACATTTTTACTGTCATAATTTTTTATATTTTCTTCTACTATTTTATTAAACTCTTCTTCGTTTTCAATATATCCAATTTCTTCTCCAGAAATACTTACTGCATAAACTGGTTTGTATTTTATAAATATCATCGCGATTATAAAACCAAATGCAATTATTGTAATGTAAAAAAACCTTAAAATCTCTTTTGTATAGAATTTTAGTTTTTTCTTTAAAATATACTTCACTCTCCTTTTGCTTGTTTTTAACGCGACTGTTTACTATTATACTATATATTCTGCTCAATTTCAAATTATGTATACATATTTTTGCTTTTTTTCCCGAGCTTTTCCAATAAAATTATTCAATTTTTGACTGATTTTTATGTATTTTTCTTCATTTTACTGTCATTTTCTTTATTATTCTTTGTTTTTTGATGTTTGACATTTCTAAAAATGTCTATAATTATTAATTTACTATGCAAATTTTTACTTTTAATTTATATATTAACTATTAAGTATATTTTAACTTTTATGTTGCTTCAAAACCTATAAGTTAAATGATATATTATAGTAAAAAAATAGGAAGGTGATAAATATGGCTTTAGATTATTCAGTAATTGGCTCTAGAATAAAACAAGCTAGAATTGCTAAAAATATGACTCAAGAAGAACTTGCAGATCAAATTGATATTTCTGTAGCATTTTTAAGTAGAGTAGAACGTGGAAATTCACGAATTAATTTAAAAAGATTAAATCAAATATGTGGTTTATTAGATATTTCAGAAGGATATGTATTAAATGGTGCTTCTAGTAATTCTGATGATTATCTTGATCAAGAATTTGCACTTTTATTAAAAAGAGTATCTCCAAAAAAGCAAAAGTTGATTTATAATATTGTAAAGGCTATAGTTGAAGCTGATATTGATGATTAAAAAATAATTATAAAAAATGCTTATTAACTAAATTTTCAAGGCTTCAAAAGCTAAAAAGAACTATAATAGCTTGAGCTTTTAGGGGGTTATATGTATATAATTTTTATGTAACGACGAATGTGCCGTGGAATAGATATACCCCTTCTTGATTTTAATTAAATGAGGGTGCACGGAAGAGTGGAGAGGCTCGTTTAATTAAAATTTAGAAGGGGTTATCTATGAAACAAACCGAGGAGTGGAATAAAAATTATATACATATGTCCCCCCAATGCTCAAGCTATATAGTTCCTTTTTTTAGCATTTGAAGCCCTGAAAGTTTAGAGAAAGTCCTTTTTTAGAATTATCTTTTTTCTCTTGCTAATATTTTTCATATATGTTATTATAATATATGGTTAAATTGTAAATACTATAAAAAGATATTATTAATTTAATTAATACAAGAAAATGAATATATCAATAAGATACTCATTCATTTATGGAGATAGGAGGATTAATTATGAATTTTAAACAATGGGAAGGTTTTGAAAAAGGTGATTGGACTCAAGAGATAAATCTAAGAGATTTTATACAAAGAAATTATACTCCATATACAGGAGACGAAAGTTTTTTAACTGGTCCTACTGAAAAAACAAAAAAACTATGGGACGAAGTTTTAGAATTATATAAAAAAGAACAAAACTCTACTGGCGGTGTATTAGATATAGACACAAAAACAATTTCAACAGTTTCTGCACATGATGCAGGATATATTGACAAAGACTTAGAAGATATAGTTGGTCTTCAAACAGACAAGCCTTTAAAAAGAGCAATTATGCCTTTTGGTGGTATTAGAATTGTTGAGCAATCTTGCGAAGCTTATGGAAGAAAAGTTGACCCTGAAGTTGATGAGATTTTTCATAAATACAGAAAAACTCATAATGATGGTGTTTTTAGTGTTTATACTAAAGATATCAGGGCTGCTCGTTCTAACCATTTACTTACAGGTCTTCCAGATGGATATGGTCGTGGTAGAATAATTGGTGATTATAGAAGAGTTGCATTATATGGTGTAGATGCTTTAATAGAAGCTAAAAAAAGTGATTTAGATATTTTAGATGTAGATGATTTAACAGAAGATGTTATAAGAGAAAGAGAAGAAATTAAAGAGCAAATAGATGCTTTAGGTGAATTAAAAGTTATGGCTTCAAAATATGGTTTTGATATTTCTGAGCCTGCAAAAAATGCTAAAGAAGCTGTTCAATGGTTATATTTTGGATATTTAGGAGCTATTAAAGATCAAAATGGAGCAGCTATGAGTTTAGGTAGGACATCTACTTTCCTTGACATATATTTTGAAAAAGATATAAATTCTGGAGCCTTAACAGAACAAGAAGCACAAGAAATAATGGATCATTTTATAATGAAATTAAGGTTAGTAAGATTTTTAAGAACACCTGAATATAATGAATTATTTAGTGGAGATCCTGTTTGGGTAACAGAAAGTATTGGTGGTATGGGAATTGATGGAAGAACATTAGTTACTAAAAATTCTTTCAGATTATTACATTCTTTAGAAAACCTAGGACCTGCTCCTGAGCCAAATATGACAGTTCTTTGGTCTAATCGTTTGCCTGATGGATTTAAAAAATATACTGCTAAACTTTCTATAAAAACCTCATCTATTCAATATGAAAATGATGACTTAATGAGAATTACATTAGGTGATGATTATGGAATTGCTTGCTGTGTATCTCCTATGAAAATTGGAAAACAAATGCAATTTTTCGGTGCTAGAGCAAACCTTGCTAAAACATTACTTTATGCAATTAATGGTGGTAGAGATGAAAAAACTGGAAAACAAGTTACACCAAAATTTGAGCCAATTACTTCTGATTATTTAAATTATGATGAAGTTATGGAAAAATTTGATCAAATGATGGATTATGTTGCAAAAATATATATTAAAGCACTTAATGCTATACATTATATGCATGATAAATATTCTTATGAAGCTATTGAAATGGCACTTCATGATAAAGACATTTTAAGAACTATGGCTTGTGGAATTGCTGGTCTTTCAGTAGTTGCTGATTCTTTATCTGCTATAAAATATGCTAAAGTTAAAGTAATTCGTGATGAAACTGGACTTGCTGTTGATTATGAAGTAGAAGGTGATTTTCCAAAATTCGGTAATGATGATGATAGAGTAGATGATATCGCAGTTTCTGTAGTTAAAACTTTTATGCATAAACTTCAAAAACATCCTACTTATAGAAATTCAAAACATACATTATCAATATTAACAATTACTTCTAATGTAGTTTATGGTAAAGCAACTGGAAATACTCCTGATGGAAGAAGAGCAGGAGAGCCATTCGGACCTGGTGCAAACCCATTACATGGAAGAGATACTAATGGTGCACTTTCTGTTATGAATTCTATTGCAAAACTACCTTTTGAACAAGCTGAAGATGGAATTAGTTATACATTTTCTATTACACCTGGTACTCTTGGAAAAAATGAAGATGAGAAAATTACAAATTTAGTAAATATGTTAGACGGATATTTTAAACAAACAGGTCATCATATAAATGTTAATGTATTTGATAGAAGCTTATTATTAGATGCTATGGATCATCCTGAAAAATACCCTCAACTTACAATTAGAGTTTCAGGATATGCTGTTAACTTTACAAAACTAACTCGTGAACAACAATTAGATGTTATTAATAGAACAATTCATGAAAGAATTTAATTACAAATTCTATGATTTTGATTGTACAAAAGCTTTTGATTTTTAATAGATTTAATTTTTTAAAATTTTCTTTAAAATCAAAGGCTTTTATTTTGAAAATCAAGACTTTATACTTAATTTGAAAGAGGTACAAAATATGCAAAACAAAGATATGGAAATAGATTTAAAATATTATGCAAAAGTTCATTCTTATGAATCTTTTGGAACTGTTGATGGTCCTGGAATAAGATTTGTTCTTTTTATGCAAGGATGTAATTTAAAATGTATGTATTGCCATAATCGTGATACATGGGATATTAATGGTGGTAACTATGTTTCTTTAGATGAAATAGAAGAAAGAGTCTTAAAATATAAAAATTATATCTATCCAAAAGGTGGTGTAACTGTTACAGGTGGTGAGCCTTTACTTCAAGTGAAATTTTTAATTGAATTTTTTAAACGTCTTAAAAAGCACGGAATCCATACTTGTATAGACACTGCTGGTATGATACAAATAAATGATGATATAAAAGAACTTATGAAATATACAGACTTAGTTTTACTTGATATAAAACATATAGACCCTGAAAGATGTAAAAAACTTGTGGGCCTTTCAAATAAATTAGAACTAAATTTTGCTAAGTTCTTAAGTGACTCTGGTATTGACATGTGGATTAGGCAAGTATTTATACCTGGCTTTACTGATGATAAAAATGACTTATTAAAATTAAAATCATTTATAGATACCTTAAAAACTGTAAAAAAATTCGAATTTCTTCCATATCATAGTATGGGAAAATATAAATGGGAAAAATTAGGTTTAAACTATGAACTAGCAAATGTTAAAGAGCCTACTACTGAAGAAATTAATGCTGCTTATAAGATTATGAACTTTAGGGACGTTCCTTAAAGTTCATTTTTTACCTCCCCATCAATGTCTATTTAAGTTAGGAATATATCTTTTTATAGAGTAGCCAAAAATAGTAAATAATAAAAATGAACTTTAAGGAACGTCCCTAAAGTTCATAAAATTACATACCTAAAAGTTTGAGTTCAACATCTTCCATTTTGTATTTTTCATCTACTAATTTGAACTCGACTAATGTTTCTTCTAATGTTTCTTTGTTTTGTCTTAAGTCTGTTGTAAAGTATAATTTTATTCCTGGTATTTCTATATTGTTTTTTACTATTTCTTTGAATGTTTCTGCCATATGTTTTTCATCTTCACATACAAATATTAATTGTGGAAGACTTGAGAATCCAGAGTCTCCTGGTACAAAGTTTTCATAAAAGTCTTTATATAGTTTTGCTTTTTCTACGAATTTTTTTTGCCAGTCCATTTCTCTTCTTATTACTTCAAATAAGAATTGGATTGATTTATTGTTTTTGGTTAGTTTTATTGCTCCTCCTGATGCTTTAAATAATTTGCCTGCTACTTTTGCTGTTATACTAGGTTTTACTATGTAACTATCAAATGCTTTTACTTTTCTTAGGTATGCTATTATTATTTGATTTCCTGCTAGTCTTTTTTTAATCATTGCTACTGGTTTTGTATTATCAGAAGGTTGCCATTTACATTCTACTTCTTTTGAATTTAGTAAATATTTTCCCATTTTTTCTAAACAGTAAATTCTGTATATTCCTTTTCCTTCATCAGAAGTAAAATAATATCTTGTTAATATTTTTGATTTTACAAGTTGCTCTAGTTTAGTGTTTAATTTGTCTTGTGATTTTACTTCATAACCTTTTATTTCTAACATTTGGAATAATTGTCTTGATGTCATAAATTCAAATTCATTTACTAAGTCTAGTATTGCAAAATGTATATCTGTTATATGTCCTATATTTATCTTATGTACTATTTGATTCATTGATACATATCCATCTTTTCCATCAAAGGTTTTTATTTCTCCTTTTCTGATAGCAAAAGGTGATATTTGAGCTGTTATTTGGTTATCTTCAACCATTTTCATTCCTCCCTTAATTTAGAAATTTCTATAAATTAATTAAAAATTAAAATCATATTTATTTTATTTACTTTTTGGATTATTTTATATTATAACTAATTTTACTTTTTTTCTGTTGTAATCTATTTTTTTTATTAATACATCTATTGTTTTGCCATATTCTAATCCTTCTTTATATTCTGCCATACCTACTAAATTTGGAGTTATTTCTATAAATATTCCATTTTTGTTTTTTTCTGTTTCTCTTACAATTCCTTTTGTTATTTCTCCTTGATAAAATTTGTCTGCATTTTCTGTCCAAGTTCCAAAGTTTTCTTTATATGATAAAGAGATTTTTTTGTTTTCTTTATCTATGTTTTTTATTATTGCTTTTACTTTTTGTCCTATTTTTAGCCTTTCATATGGAGTTTTTATTCTTGCAACTGATAAATCTTCAATGTGTGCAAGTCCTACTATTCCTCCACCTATTTCTATGAATGCTCCATATGGGGTAATATTTTTTACTATTCCTTTAATACTTTCACCTATTTTATAGTTTTCAAATATATATTTTAATGCTTCTTCCTGAACTTCTTTTCTTGAGAGTATTGGTGTATTTTCTTTTATTTCTTTTATTTTGAATTGTATTATTTTTTTTGTTTTTCCTCTGCAAATGTTTTCTTTTTGTTTTTTATCTTGTTTTATATTTATTCCTTCTACTTCATCTTCAGGTATTATTCCAGTTATACCGTTTCCTAAGTTTATGTAAAGATTACAATTTTCATCACATTCTTTTACAATTCCTTGCATTATTTGGTCTTTTTCTATTTCATCTATTGTATTATTTTTTAATTTAAATGTTTCTGTGTTCCATCCTTCTGGTAATAATTTAAAAATGCTCATTAGTGTTTCTCCTTTTATTATCATTTGTACATTATTATTATACATTTTTATTCTATAAATTTCAAGAATTTATAAATATTTCATTTAATTCTTGTTATATGTTGTTATAATTTGCATTATTTATTATTATAAATAATTTCTTGAAGAAGTGACTATATAAATTTTTAGTAAAGGCTTTTTACTTCTTCTTTAGTTAAATATCTATAACTTCCAACTTTTAAGTCTTTTACTGAAATATTTCCAATTTTGCTCCTGTGTAATGCTAGTACTTTTTTACCTATTGCTATACACATTTTTCTTATTTGCCTATTTTTTCCTTCATGTATTGTTATTTCTATTCTTGATATGTTTTTTTCTTCGTCTATCTTTAATATTTTGGCTTTTGCAGGTTTTGTTTTATAGCCATCTATTTCTATTCCATTTTTTAGTTTTTCTATTTCTTCTTTTTTTATTATTCCTTTTAATGTTACATTATATGTTTTTTCTATTTCATGCTTTGGATGTGTTACTCTGTACACAAATTCTCCATCATTTGTTAATATTAGTGCACCTGATGTGTACATATCTAATCTTCCTACTGGTACTAATCTTTTTTCTTTTTTTATTAAATCCATTACAGTATTTCTTTTAAATTGGTCTTTTACTGTTGTTACATATCCTATTGGTTTATTTAATAATATATATATTTTTTTATCTTCTTGTTCTACTTTTTTTCCTTCAAATTCAACGCAATCTTTTGTAGGATTTATTTTTACTCCTAGTTTTTCAACTATTTTCCCATTTACTTTTACTTTCTTTTCTAAAATGTATTCTTCACATTTTCTTCTAGATGCAATTCCACATTCTGATAAGTATTTTTGTAACCTAATTTCTTCATTTGATTCTAGTTTTAGATTTTTTTGGTTATTTTCTGTTTGATCTTTCATTTTTTTCCTCTTCTATTCTTCATTTTCTAATTTCTGGCATTGTTTTATAACTTCTTCTAGATATTGTGGCAATTTGGCTTCTATTTTCATTTCTTTTTTTGATATTGGGTGTTTAAATTTTAAAGATTTTGCATGTAGACATTGCCCTTCAATATTCCATTTGTTTTTTCCTTTTGAATATACTTCATCACCAATTATTGGATAACCAATTTGTGATAGATGTACTCTAATTTGATGTGTTCTTCCTGTTTCTATTTTTACTTCAAGAAGTGTACAATTACTTTTTTTAAATCTTTTTAATACTTTAAAGTTAGTTATTGCCTCTTTTCCATTTTTTGTAACAGCCATTTTTTTTCTATCTTTGTCGCTTCTACCTATTGGCATATTTATTTTTGCCTCATTTTCTTTTACTATTCCTTTAACTAGTGCAATATATGTTTTTTCTACTTCATGATTTTTTATTTCCTCACTTAATACAATATGTGCTTTATCATTTTTAGCTATTACTATTACTCCTGATGTATCTTTGTCTAGTCTATGAACTATTCCTGGTCTAATTTCTCCACCTATTCCAGAAAGTGTTCCTTTACATTTTGCAAGTACTGCATTTACAAGTGTCCCATCAGGGTTACCATTTGCTGGGTGTACTACCATTCCTTTTGGTTTATTTACAACTATTATATCATTATCTTCATAAAGCACTTCTATTGGTATATCTTGTGCTACAATTTTTGTTTCTTTTGGTTTTTCTTCTTCGATTGTAATTTTGTCATCTATTTTTACTTTATATGATGGTTTTGTTTTTTTTCCATTTACTAATATTTTTTCTTTTTCTATTAGTCTTTGAATAGTAACTCTTGATAAATCTTGTTTTTTTGCTATAAATGTATCTATTCTTATATTATTTTCATCTACTTTTAATTCTTGCATATTTTTTATAGTTTTAAATTACTATAGTTCCTCCTTTTATACTGTTTTTATTTTAGATATTACATTTAATATTTTATCTTTTAATTTATTTTATGAATTTTCACTAATTTCTTCGTTTGTATTATCTACAATTCTTTCATAAACTACAAAATAATCATCTGAATATAATAAATTGTAATGTTCGTCATTTGTTTTTTCTATTATCATATTCATTTTTGAATTTTTAAAGCATATTACATGTGTTATTCCATATTTTTCAAATGTATCTTCATAAAATACTCCTATGCTTGATGTATTTATAAAGTCCATAAATATATCATCTGAAAGTCCACTAAATTCTGGTGCATATAAGTCTGCTCTTGAGTCTATAAATACTGGTATTCCTCTGAATAATAGGTAACTTCCATAATTATATTCATTATAAAGTCTTGCTTTACTTAAGTCTATATTTTCTAATATATAGGTACTAGCATCAACTGGATATTGTGTTTCATCTACATATTGGTCTCCTATTTTTGGTTTGTAAAAATGTAAACTCATAAGTCCAACTATTGAAATTGTAAATAATAATCCTGCTGGCTTTACAAAATATTTTGATTTATCTTTTAGGTCCATATTATATCTTGAAAACATATCATTTAATAATCTATTTAAAACAACTGATCCTATTAATGCAAACATTGTTAATTGTCTTCTTGAGTATAACATTAATAAAAGTAAGCCTGATATCATAAATAAATCACTTAATTTGATTTTTGCCTTTGTAAATATTAGTATACTTAAAAATATTATTAATGTTATTATTACAGGTATTTGGTCTATTAATGTCATTGGTAAATGTTCATTAATATTTTGAGTTGTATTTCCTTCCATTGTTTTAAAAAGGTAAGTGTATGGTGTGTCTCCTATTGGTGTTAATAAGCCTGTAAATAGGCATATTATAAATATTAGTATAAGCCATTTTACATTTGGATTTTTGGTTAATTTTACTTTATATGGGTTTTCATTATATTTTTCTCTTTTTATTTTTATTTTATCTGCTGTTTGTTTTGTTTTTTCTAGTTTTGTTTCTAAGTTTTCTAATTTTAACTTTAATTTGGTTTTATTTACTTCATTTGCTTTTTCTAGTTTTTTGTTAATACCTTTTACTCTTTTTTCTAAAAAGAATATTTGTGCTTTTTGGTAAAATACTATTTCACCTAATATTGCAATTAGGTATTCTGCAATATATGGTAAATATAATACAAAATAAAATGGCCATACTGCTACATGTAAGTTTGCAATTGCAATTGATATAAGCACAAGTCCTATAGCATAACCTATTTTTTTATTTTGTATGAACTTCTCAATAAAGAATATCGTCCATATAAATAATATAAATGTTACTAATTGAGCTCTTGCAGTTATATATGCTTTTAGTAAATACATTACGCCTAATGTTATTAAAAATGATAAAATTTGATTTTTTGTTATTTTAGAATTTACTATATATATTGATATTCCTAATATAATTGATAGTATACAAGTTACTATATATATTCCTTGCATATTGAAAATAGCATATATCCAATATGTTAATAGGTCATATAACCAATGTGGATATGTGTAGCTTAAGTTTTCGTGCCATGAAAATGGATCTTGCATGTCTATACCGTAATTTTGTATATGTTCCCCTATTTTTATTGTGTAATATGTGTCATTTTGAAAAGTAATTGGTGTTAATGCAAATGAAAATATTGCAATTAATATTATTGCAAGTATTGTAAATTTTGCATTACTACTTATTGTTTTTTCTTTATTATTTTGTTTGTCTTTTTCGTCTTTATTAGCCTTAACTATATTTTGTTTTGCCATTTTTTTCATCCTTTCTTTTTTTTTACTTTAAATATATTTGGATTAAAATTTTTTTGGTGGTTTTATTTTTTGTATTATATCAAACTTATTGGTAAAATACTATATTTTTAAATTATTTTTTATTATTTGTGAATTTAAAGATTTAGATTTACAGCTAATTTAAAATTGTAGAGAAGCCTTAAAATATCTCTCCAAAAGTACATAAAAAAATATAATGAAGCAAAAGGTGCTTTCCTTTTGCTTCATTAATTTTCCTGCTGATTCCAGCTTATTTTTAGGTTTGTTGGATTTTTATACTGCTTCTTGGCTATTGCTTACTTCTTCTTGTTTTTCTGTTTCATTTTCTTCTATTACTTCTAAGCTTCCTATTGATACTTCATATGCAACTCTTGTTTCTTGAGTTCCGTCTTCGAATTTCTTTTCGTAAGTTCTTGATTGTACTCTACCTACTACTTTAACTCTTGTTCCTACTTCTAGGTTTTGACAAAATCTTGCATTTCTTCCCCATGCTATGCTTGGAATATAGTCTGATTTGTTGTATGCTCTGTTTACTGCAAGTAATAAGTCTGCAATTTCTCTTCCAAATGGTGTTTGTCTGTATATAGGTTTTTTGCATATATATCCTATTAATATTACTTCGTTTGTTATTGTATCTTTTCTTGCAATTTCATTTTCTTCTTCTTTATTTTCTAGTTCTTGTATGTCTTTGGCAAATACTGTTAGTATTAGTTTATTTTTTTCGTTTTCAAAACTATTGTAAGATCTAAATTGCCCTTTTACTAATAGTTTTTTTCCTTCTTCTAACATACTGTCTGTGATTAATCTTTCTGAGACTGTTATTGGTATTATGTCTGCATTTCCACTAAGACGTGGTATACTTAAGTTAAAAATGTAAAACCTTTCTCCATAAATTTCATGACTGAATTTTTTTTCTCCAGTAACTTTTCCAACTAGTGTTAAGTAGTTGTTTTCTAAATAATTTGTATCCAATTTTCTTTCCTCCCTATTTTATTTTTTCTGGTTGTAATTTTGTCTTTTTGCATTCTCTTTATTAATACATTTTTAATTATACTACATTTTTTTGGTTTTGTCTACATAAAAAGTTGATTTTTTCAAAAAAATGTTTATTTTTCCAATAATTTTGCTGTTATTTTTGTAATTCATATATTTTTTTGATTATAAATTCAATCATTTTATCATATATTTGTGTTTGTTTTGTAAAGTTTATTTTTCTTTCTCCTGTTTCTATTTTTTTACCCGTTATTGTTATTATTTCTCGTTGCATATCTATTAATATTTCTTCTTCTTGTACACTTGTTACTGTTAGTGTTGCTTTTGTGTTAAAGCCAAAGGTTATTATTTTTAGTGATATGTTTTCTAATGTTAGGTTTTTTAAGTTTATATCTGAATTTATTATTAAATATTTTGAATTTTGTAGTAGTTTTTTTATTTTTTCTATAAAACTTTCTTTATTTTTTATTTCTTTACATATTATTATTGAGCTAAATTTTATATTTTGATAGTTGTCTAGAGTTTGCTCACTTAAGTAAATTATATTCAAACTTTTTTGTTTTATGCTTTCTTCTAGCTCTTTTACTATATTTTTATATTCTTTGTCTTCAGAAATAATTCCAATAAAATGCATTTTTTTACTCCTAATTGTTTTCTGATTTTATTATTTCCAATTATTTCTTTTTTTATACAAGTTTTTTTATTTTATAAATTTTCTATTATGTGATTTTTTATGTTTTATCATTCTTTTTTATTTTGTTTGTGTTCCATTTATGTCTATTTTGTAATTTTCTTTATATATTAGGTCACTTACCTTTACTATTTTTAAACCTTTGTTTTCTATATTTTCTATTAAATATTCTAATGAATTTGCCGTATTTTTTGTTCCATTGTGCATTAATATTATATCTCCATTTCCTATTTTTTTATCTAGTCTTTTCCACATTTCTTCTCCAGTTATTCCTGTATAGTCTAATGTGTCTAAACTCCATTGGATTGTATAGTATTTTAAATCATTTGCTGCTTGTATACATGTGTTGTTGTATTCTCCATATGGAGTTCTATATAGTATTATATCTTGATTTGTTATGTCTTTTATTTTTTGACTTCCTTCTTTTATTTCTTCTATGTTTTGTTCATATGTTAGATTATTTACATGTGGATGTGTGTTTGAGTGTGTTCCTATTTCATGACCTGCTTCATGTATTTTTTTTACTGATTCTGGATATTTTTTAGCCCAGTCTCCTACTATGAAGAATGTTAGTTTTATGTTGTGCTTTTTTAGTATTTCTAGAATTTGGTCTATGTCTGTATTATTCCATGCACAATTTAATGTTAGTGCTACTTTATTTTCTTCTGTATTTACTTTGTATATTGGTAATAGTTTTTCTTGTTGTGCGGAAACTTGGACTGTTTGATTTTTTGTAAATGTTGTTGCTACTACAAAAAGTAGTACTACGGTTATTATAGATACTAGATATGTATATATCTTTTCTTTATTGAATACTATGAACATAAAAAAAACCTCCAATTAAAGCTATTTAATTTTATGCTTTATTTTGGAGGTTTATTACTTATATTAAATAATATTTAATATTTCTTTTATTGATTTTATTTTATAATCTGGTTTTATTAATATTTCTTCTTTTTTCTTCCATTTGTTATTTATATTTTGCTCATACCATATAGTCTTTACACCTAATACTTTTACTCCTAATAAATCCTCTAGTAGCTCATCACTTACAAATGCTGTTTTTTGGTATTCTTCTTTTGGAATTTCTTCAAATGCTTTCATATATACTTTTAAATTTGGTTTTCTTTCTTTTACTTCTTCTGAAATAACTACTTTTTTAAAATATTTTCTTATGTCTTCACGTTTTAAAATATATTCAACATTCCTGATAGAATTATTACTTATAATTCCTAAATAATAGCCTTTTTCGTATAATTTAACAATAGTCTCTCTTGTCTCGCCATCTAAAATATGAGATTCTAATAATAGCATATCAATTTTTTCTAAATCTTCTTCTGTTATATTTAAAATTGATGATAAATCTTTATATATTTCTTTTTCTGTAACCCTTCCTAGTGAGTTTAGAATTTGATAGTTTTTCCATTTTCTGAATATATCATCCCATTTTAAATTGTATTTTTCTAATATATTATTTATTTTATCATCAACATTTTCAAATTTACTGATTAATGTATATCCCCAATCAAAAAATATGTATTTATATTTCATCTTATCTTTCTTCTCCTTTATCTTTTATATTATTTATTTTTTCAATAATCTCATGTTCGAAAAATCTTTCTTGAAATTCTACTAAAGCCTCAATTTGTTGTTTAATATATAATTACTTGAAATAAAAAAACTACTAACTTATTATTAGTAATCTTTTTATTCATCTTTCTCCATAAAATATTTTTAATATTGATTCATAAAATGGAAATTTCAGCTTTTTAATTTCTTTTATCATCATGCACATTTGCTGGTAATCCATCTAATAAATATTTTTCATGATTTCCTCTAACTGCTATTAACTTATCACTAACTTGTATTAGTGCTTGTACTACTTCATCTGGTCTTGGTCCTATTCCTATTATATCTCCACAACAAATTATTTTATCAATTTTTATTTTTTTAAATTCTTTTAATACTTCATTTAGTGCAATAATGTTACTGTGTATATCTGTTATTATACCTAATTTCATGTTTGACCTCTAAAAATTAACTATTATTATTTTCTAATATCTCTTCTAAATCTTTTTTTAGTTGCACTATATCATTTGTTACTATATCCCAAATAAGATTTAATTTTATTCCCTCATAATCATGAACAATTTTATTTCTTAAATTTTTTATAATAATCCATTCTATATTAGTATATTTTTTCATTGTTTCTTTACTTATATTCTGAACTAATTCACCTATTTGACTAATTGCAAAAATAGTAGCATCTACTTTTTCTTCATTATCTGAAAATGATTGAAAATCGCACCCGTCAGTATATCTTAATGCTTTATCTATATATTCTATCATCTTTTTTAATGACACATATTCTTTATTTTTCATATACAACAACTCCTGTCTTTTTTATTTCCTTGTCAATCGATGAATCTTCTATTATTTCATATTTTTCAAATCCGTCAATATTTTTTTTCAATTTTTCTTCTATTTGGCATATTAATTTTAATAGTGCAAATCCTTTTAATTCTGAGTTTGTATCTATTATTAAGTCTATATCGCTTTCTTTTGTTGCTTCGTGTTTTGCATAAGAACCAAATAGTATTACTTGGTATACAGGTTTGTCTCTTAAAAGTTCTTTTAACATTTTCTTTATTTCATCAATTGTATATATTTTTTCACTCATAATATCACTCCTTACACTATGCTGTTAATATAGCATAAATTCTAATATTTATCAATTCCTACACCTTTTTCTAAATAAACTTTAATTTGTGTTATTATATGAGGAATATTATAATTTCCTGCGAATTTTTTAATATTCAATAATTCATCGTTTATGGTTACCCATTTCAATTTATTCTTTTCTTCTACCAAAATCACATCATGTTTCAATATTCCATAATAAACTTGTATATTATTTCCATATTTAAAATAATTTAAATCCATAAAATGATCTAATTCTATGTTATTTTTACTTATTCCTGTTTCTTCAAATAATTCTCTGTATGCTGCTTCTTCATTTGTTTCGCCTTCTTCTACTTTTCCTCCAACAAAATTGTACATACCTTTATATGGTTCTTTTGCTCTGATACAAAATAATGCTTTATTTAAATCTTTATTAAATACAACTATTAAATTGAGTTTTCTCATATTACCACCTAAAATAATCTATTTCATAAATTTGTAATAATTATATAATTTAGAAATTACTATTGCAATACTTTTTTCGTCTAATTTAAATAAAAAAGATTACTAACTCAAAAATTAGTAATCTTTTCCAAAATCCTAAAATAACTTATTTTTAATTTCTATGATAAAAGTAATTGTTACCATGCACATTTATTAATATTTCTTCTTTTAGATATTCATACATATAATTTCAAGACTCATAATAAATTTGTTCCAATTTTATTAATTCATCTTTTATAAAAGTCAATTTTAATAAGCAAGGTGATGTTATATTTAAAATTTCATTATTATATACTAATTTAACATCTTTATTTACTCTGCACCAATTTAATAAGAAAAATTTTATTGAACCACCATGACTTACAACTGCAATTTTCTTTCCTTCATATTCTTTCAAGATTCTATCAAAAAATTTAGTCATTCTCTTTTTTGTATCTTCTGCACTTTCTCCATCAGAGGTTTTAAATTTTCTATCTAATAATTGTTCTTGTGAAGGATCTCTTGTTTTTTTATTCTTCATAAATTCTCCTAGTTCTTTTAAATTTCCTAGTCTTCTTTCACTTAAATTACTGTCTAAATTGATTGGTAAATTATTGTTATTTGCAATATATTTCGCAGTAGCTTTTGCTCTTGTATAATTACTTGACCAAATAATGTCAATATTGTTTAATTCCGTATTTTCACTTAGTCTTTTAGACTGTTCTTCTCCATGTACAGATAATATTTCTTTTTCATTAATCATTTGAGAATCTTCATTTGTATTTCTGATTCCGTTCTCATCAACAGTTTCAGCATGTCTAATCAAATAAATTATAGTTTTTTTCATTTTAAACAACTCCTGCTTTTGTCATTTTCTAAAATCTTTATTCAATTCTTTTTCTTCTTCTAAATTTCTTTTTTCTTCATCTATATATTCTAAAAAAATCTTGTTATTAAATGCACCTTTCTTTTCTTTTTTGGTTTCCATTGCTTTTTCTACTTCTTCCATATTGTAACCTTTTAATTTCATTATGGCTTTTATAACTTCCATTAAATCTCCAAGTTCTTCTATACTATTTTCTTCTATAAATTCATTTGCTTCTTCTATAACTTTCCTATTTAATTCTTTTAAATATTCTGTATCATTAAGAATTCTATATTTACATTTTCTGCCTAGTTCTCTATCAATATCTTCAGGAATTTTGTCTCTAACTAATTTATTATAATTATATCTAAATTTTTGTTCCATATTTTTTCTCCTTCCATTTATTATATTTTTAGTATATCATATTATTTAACTTTGTTTATATTAATTTGCATTTTTTTTGATTTTTTATTGTATAAATTTAAATTCACAGCTTTTTTTGTTAGACAATATAAAAAGCTGTGAATTGTAACTTTTGTTTTTAATTATAAAAATATTCTATTATTCCATTATAAATTCCCCAAGCTAATCTTTCTTGATATTCTTCTTCTTGGAGTTCTTTTTCTTCTTGTGAGTTTGATAAGAATCCACATTCTACTATTGATAATGGTATTTCTACATGTTCTACTATGTATACATTTTCTATTTGCATTGGTACACGGTTATTTTCTTTTTGTATTGCTTGGTTTAAATTGTTTTGCATGCATGTTGCTAGTTTTTTACTATTTTCATTGTTTTTTTGATAGAAACATTGCCATCCATAATATTGTTCTTGTGGAATTTTATTTAAGTGGATTGATACAAATATATCTGCCGATGATGTGTTTCCTATTTTTACCCTATTTTTTAAATCTGAATTTTTTTTGTTTTTTATAGTATTACTACTTTCATCATATATTCCATTTTCATCTGATCTTGTTAATATTACTGTACATCCACTTTGTTCTAATAATTTTTGCACTTTTAGGGTTATTTTTAAATTTATGCTTGCTTCTGTTATTCCATTCTTGCTTTCTGCTCCGTTCATCTGGATAGCCATGCCCTGCATCTAATATTACTACTTTTCCTGATACAGGTGTTGAGGTTACTACTTGAGTTTTTTGTATTTCCGCTTCTTGCTTATATGAAAATGTAAATATTCCAAGTAATATAATTATTATTATTAAACTTATTCTTTTTCTGTTTAGAAATATCATGTTTCCTCCTTAATTTTTATACTTAAGTTTATTATAAATTTTTATTATTTTATACTTTATTATATTAATGTTAATTTTTTTTATTACCAAAAATGCCAAAGGGGACGGAGAAAAATGGCAATTTTCAAAAATAATTTTTGAAAATTGCCATTTTTC
>CAKNNA010000023.1 GCA_930989765.1 uncultured Clostridium sp.
CTAGCATTTAGTCTTGTATTTCAAACTAGAATTTACTTTTGCAATTAACCATTTAGTTATTATTGATAATTATTATTTTCTATGTTAATATATCAATTAGAAAAAGCAAGAAAGAGAGTATATATATGAGAATAGGAATTGATATAGATAATTGTATATCTAATTTTGATGATACATTATTAAAAGAATATTTAAAACATGATAAAGAGTTAAGAAACACAGGGATTATAAATGAAAGTCCAGAATATTTAAGAAGAGGAATGTTTGATTGGACAGAAAAAGAAGAAAAAAGTTTTTATAATGCAAATATTGAGGAGTTTGTAAAAAAACTAAAGCCATTAGAAGATTCATCTTATTACATTAAAAAATTAAAAGAAGATGGTATATTATAACTGGAAGAAATAATGGAGAATATACAAATCCTAGTGAATTAACTAAAGAATGGTTAGCTAAATATGATATTGTCTATGATAGACTAATATTTACAAATGCTGAGGAGCTTATCCAAATACTCAGTATCATGTAAAAGAAACATATAAATTGAAAGCATATTTTGACGACTTATTAGGTTATAATTTATATGATTTATTTCCAGAAATAAAAAATAATTTATAATAAAGCGAAAAAAAGTATTGCCAAACCTAAAAGATTATGTTAAATTATAAACAACAGTTGTAGCAAAAAATTGCTAACTTGTACATACAATCCTTACAATGTATTGCTATAACTACATTTGAAACGGAAATAAGTAACTTTTTTGTGATAGACTTTTCGAAAACGTCTCTCGCAAAGGAGCCAAAAATAGCAGATAAGAAATTATCTGTTATTTTTTTTATAAAATTATAAAAAAAAAATAAACTTTTTTTAACAATAAATCATCTAATAGATGTAAACAAAAAAATATAAAAAAAACAGGAGAAAAAAGATGAAGATCAATAATAGAAAAAAAATAAATAGTAAAATAATAACTGCTATAACATTAACTGTTATACTAATATCTCTAATAGTATTTATATCAATAAAACACTATCAAATTAATCTTAATAAAGAAAAAACAACAAACACACAGAAAGTAGAGGAAAATATTAAAGAAGAAAATACTAAACAAGAAAATACTAAACAAGAAAATACTAAACAAGAAAATACTAAACAAGAAAATATCAAACCAGAAGAAATAATAGAAGAAAATATTATAAAAGAAGAAATAAATACAAATAAGAACACAAACAGTACAATATCTAATAATGAAAAAGAAAATAATATTGTAAAAAATGAAATAGAGAAAGAAAACATAAAAAATCCAAACAATACTAGAACATTTGGAAATAATGTAGCATTTATAGGTGATTCTAGAACACAAGCATTTTTAATGTATGCTGGATTAAAAGATGTTAAAGATTATACAAATATAGGACTTATGGTAGACACAGCAATTACAAAAAAATTTATTACAAACGATAATGGTGAGAAAATAACAATATTAGAAGATTTAAAAAATAAAAATATTGATACAATATATATTATGCTAGGAATAAATGAATTAGGATGGGTTTACAGTAGTGTATTTATAAAAGAGTACGAAAAATTAATAGATAAAATACAAGAAATAAAACCAAACTGTGAAATTATAGTGCAATCTATAATTCCTGTCACAAAAAATAAATCTGATAAAGATAATACATATAATAACGGAAGAATAAAAGAATATAATACATTAATAAAAGAAATGGCAGATAGAAAAAATATAAAATTTATTGATTTAGTTCCAGTCCTTACAGATGAAAATGGCAATTTACCAGAAGAAGCAAGTACTGACGGAATTCATCTTAACAAAAAATATTGTCTTAAATGGTTAGAATGTTTAAAAAGTAATTAATTTAAAATAGGAGTGTAAAAAATGAAGAAAATAATAATAGTAATCTTAGTAATAATAATTATTTATATAGGAGCAAAATTTCTTTTTATTGACTCAAATAAAAAAGTTCAAATAGACATGCAAAATTTAGCAGAAGAATTAATTAATGCACAAATATTCGAAGATAGTTTAAGCAAGATAGATCAAGAAACCATAATAAAAAAATATGGATTTAACAGTGAAAAAATAAAAAATATCAATTCATATGTAGGAACAGGAGCTACAGTTAAATCAAGATTATACAAAGGATTAAAAGAATTGAAAAAAATGATAAAAAATGAACAGAAAGGATGGTAAAAATGAGAGAATTAAAAAAAGCAAAAGCTGTTTATAAATCAATAAAAATGCCAGAACAATTAAGTTATGTGGTAAATAAAGCAGTTTTAAATAAAAAGAAAAAGCATAATACTAAAATAAAATATGTATTATCAACAGTAAGCTGCGTATTTTTAACCTTTGTAGTAATGCTCAATATAAGTCCAAGTTTTGCATCAAATGTTTCAGAAATACCAATTATAGGAGATATAGCAAAGGTATTTACAATAGAGGAATATAAAAAAGAAGATGAAGAAAAATTGATAAAAGCTAAAATCCCTGGTATAAAAAATACCGGAAATACAGAATTAGAAAAAAGAATTAATTATGAAATTATGTTAAAAATAAATGAAGTTTTAGATGAAGCAGAAGCAAGAGCTGCACAATATAAAAAAGCAGTAATAGAAACAGGAGGAAAAGAAGAAGATTATCAAGCTTTAAATATACAAATAGACTACAAAGTCGGATATTCAACTGATAAAGTAGTATCATTTGCAATATTAAAATCAGAAACATTAGCAAGTGCTTATACAGAATGGTATTTTTATAATATTGATATAGAAACTGGAAAGGAACTAAATTTAAGAGATGTACTTGGAAATGACTATAAAAAAATAGTAGATGAAACAATATATAAAGAGATAGAAGAAAGAAGTAAAAATCCTGATAATATATATTTTACAAAAAACGAAGGTGGATTTAGCGGTATTGAAAATGAATATCAAAACTTTTATATCAACAAAGATGGAAAAGTAGTGATTGTATTTGAAAAATATGAAATAGCACCAGGATATATGGGAACACAAGAATTTGAAATAGAAAAGCAAATTTTTTAAATTCTAACTCTTACTATATAATAAAATAGTAAGAGTTATTTTTAGGAGGATAACAATGGTATTTAGCAGTATTGTATTTTTGTATATCTTCTTACCAATAATGATATTTATATATTTTATAGTACCAAACAAATTTAAAAATGCAGTAATGATTATAGCAAGTTTAATATTTTTTGCTTGGGGAGAAATACGATATATATTCATAATGTTACTATTAGCAATAATGGATTTTACATGTGGAAAAAAAATTAATCAATATTGGAAAGATAAAAAAAAGAAAAAACTCTATCTATTTATAGATATAAGTGTTAACTTATTAATCTTATTCTTTTTCAAATATGCAGATTTTATAATAACTAATATTAACAATATAACAAATTTAAATATACCTTTATTAAATATACCATTACCAATAGGTGTGTCTTTTAATACATTTCAAAGTTTATCATATATAATTGATGTATATAGAGGAACTGTAAAATGTGAAAAAAGCTTTTACAACTATTTAGCATACACAACTTTATTTCCACAAATCATTGCAGGTCCAATCGTTAGATATGAAACTGTAGATGAGGAATTAGAACATAAAAATATTAGTATAGATAATTTCACAGAAGGTATAAAAAGATTTATAATTGGTCTAGGAAAAAAAGTTTTAATAGCAAATAATATAGGAGCATTATGGAATCTAATTGAAATAGGTGATTATGAGAGTTTAACATTTGTATTAGCTTGGTTTGGAATAATAGCATTTGCACTTCAAATTTATTTTGATTTTAGTGGTTATTCAGATATGGCAATAGGAGTTGCAAAAATTTTTGGAATGGACTTCGATGAAAATTTCAATTTACCATATATCTCAAAAAGTATAACAGAGTTTTGGAGAAGATGGCATATTACACTTTCTTCATGGTTTAGAGATTATATATATATTCCATTGGGCGGAAATAGAGAAGGTATTATAAAACAAATAAGAAATATCCTAATTGTTTGGTTTTTAACAGGTGCATGGCATGGTGCCTCATGGAATTTCATTTTATGGGGATTATATTTTGGTGTAATTCTTATATTAGAAAAGGTATTTATTTTAAAAATACTAAATAAAGCTGGAAAAATTTTTAGCCACATATATGCAATTTTTCTTATATTAATAGGATGGGTTATTTTTGCATTTGAAGATTTAAGTAAAATAGGAATGTATTTACAAGCCATGTTTAATATTAATAATTTTATAAATAATGAAACATTATATTATTTAAAAAATTATGGAGTGATAACAGTAATTGGCATAATATGTTCAACAATGATAGTAAAAAAATTGATATATAAATTAAACCAGACGAATCAAAAGAAAGGCAAAATATTAGAAATAGTTTTATATATGGCAATTTTAGTATTATGTACAGCAAATTTAGTAAGTGATTCTTTTAATCCTTTTTTATATTTTAGATTTTAAAACAAAGAGGTGAAAAGGTTTTATGAATACAAAAAATAAATATTTTTTTATTATTTTAATTTCATTTTGGGTAATATTAACAATTTTAAATTTTATAGTACCAACTAAAGATTTTTCTGAAAATGAAAATAGAATGTTAGCAAAATTACCTAAATTTGAATTTGAAGAATTAATTAACGGAAAATATGTAGAAAAATTAGATAATTATATAAATGATCAATTTGTTTTTAGAGATATGTGGATAAAAATAAAATCACTACAAGAAATATTATTAGGAAAAACTGAAAATAATGGAGTATACATTGGAAAAGATGGATACTTATTTGAAAAAGTTAAATATACAAATAAAAGCGAAGAAAAAATAAATTCTTTAGTAGGAAAAATAAATAACTTTAGGGAAAATACAAATATTTTAACATATTTTATGCTAATACCAAATTCAATATATATAAATCAAGAAAAATTACCTGATTTTGCAGAAACTCTTGACCAAGAAGAATTGATAAATAAAATATATGGAATGACTAATAATATCAAGACAATAAATACTGTCGATACATTAAAACAAAATAAAGATAAATATATATTTTTTAAAACTGATCACCATATAACAAGTAATGGAGCATATTTGCTATATTTAGAATTTTGTAAAGAAGCAAATATTAACCCAATAACAGAATATAAAGAAGAAGTAACAGATAGTTTTTTAGGAAGTTTTGATTCAAAAGCTCAAATAATCAATCAAGAAAAAGATAAAATAATTGTTTATAAAAATTCAAATAACACAGAAGGAATAACAGCTTACTATGATAAAGAAACAACAAACAGTATATTTAATGAAGATTTTTTAAGTAAAAAAGACAAATATTCGTATTTTTTAAATGGAAATAATGCAAAAGTTGTAGTAAAAACAAAACAAAAAAATGGAAAAAGATTACTAGTTATAAAAGATTCATATTCTCACATAATGGCACAATTTTTTTGCCAAAATTATGAAGAGATACATTTTATAGACCCTAGATATTATAATAATTTTATAGAAGAATATGCAAAAGAAAACAAAATAACAGAAACAATATTTTTATATAATGTTGCAAATATCTTATAAGAAACTGTACAAAATAGCAAAAATTTGATAAAATTTTATAAAAATCAATAGAATTTATATAATAAAAAAGGAGTAAAACAATGGAAATAATATATGGAACAAGTAATCAAAACAAAGTAATAGCAATGACAAAAATCCTAAAAGAAAACAAAATAGATGCAAAAATACACACACTAAAAGAAATAGGCTTTAACAAAGAAATAATAGAAAATGGAAAAACATTTGAAGAAAATTCTAGTATAAAAGCAGAAGAGATAAAAAACTATTGCATAGAAAACAATATAAACGATAAAATAATAATTACAGATGATGCAGGACTATGTATAGAAAAATTAAACGGAGAACCAGGGGTGTATTCAGCAAGATATGCAGGAGAAAATGCAACACAAATTCAAATTTTAGAAAAAGTACTAGATAAAATGAAAAATTATCAAAAAGATGAAGAAAGAAAATGTATATTTGTATGTGTACTAACAGCAATAATTCCAAATGGCGAAAAAATAATTGCAAGAGGAGAATGTAAGGGAAAGATTGCAAAAACTCTTGGAAAGCTTCGGAGGACTAACATATATACCAATATTCATACCAGAAGGATTTAATAAGCCATTAAGTGAATTAGATAAAAAAACATATGAAGCAACACATAATCATAGAGACCTAGCAGTAAAAGAATTAATCAAAGAATTTGAAAAAAGAAATATAAAATAAAGTTTAAGCATATCAAATTGTGTAAAAATGCAAAAATGCCAATGGGGACGGCAATGTCTATTTAAATTAAAAAGTTCACAAATAATAAAATATTCATACAAACTTAAGAAAAAATAAATAGATATATAAAGTAATATATGGTAAAATAAGAAAAAAAAAAAGGAAGGAGAATTTTATGAATACAATTTTAAAATGTGAGAATCTATGCAAAAGCTTTGGAAAAAGGCAAATTTTAAAAAATGTATCTCTAGAAATTAAAGAAGGAGATATACTAGGATTTATAGGACCAAATGGAGCAGGAAAGACAACAACAATAAAATTAATATTAGGTTTGCAAAATATAACGCAAGGAAAAGTATTAATAAATGGATATGATATAGAAAAAGAATTTACAAAAGCAATAGAAAAAGTAGGTGCTATAGTAGAAAATCCAGATATGTATATGTATTTAACTGGATATGAGAATTTGAAATTAGTTGCAAATTTGTACAAAAATGTAACAAAAGAAAGAATAGACAAAATAGTAAGTCTAGTAAAACTAGAAAACAGAATAAATGACAAAGTTTCAAAATATTCTCTTCGGAATGAGACAAAGGTTAGGGATAGCACAAGCAATATTACACAAACCAAACTTATTAATTTTAGATGAGCCAACAAATGGATTAGACCCAGAGGGTATAAAAGAAATGAGAGAGTTATTAGTAAGTTTAGCTCAAAATGAAAAAATGGCAATATTAATATCAAGTCACAACTTAGCAGAACTAGATAATTTTTGTAATAAAGTTTGCATAATCAAAAATGGAGAAGTTATAGAAACAAGTGAAATAGAAAAGATAAAAAAAGATGCAAAAACACATTTTGAAATATTTGAAGTAAATAATACAGCAAATATAGAAAAATTATTAACTAATGAAGAAATTATTATAGTAGACAGTAAAAAGTTCAAAATTAACATAGAAAAAGAACATGTAGCAAATGTTGTAGAAAAACTTGTAAATAACAATATTAAAATATATGGAATAAAAGAAGAAGAAAAGACTCTAGAAGATGCATTTTTTGAAAGAACAGGGGGGAATATAATTGACTAGTTTAATAAAAAATGAACTTATAAAAATATTTAAGAAAAAAACAATATATATAACTCTTATATTAGTATTAGCATTTGTAATATTTGACAATATAATGTATAAATATGTAGATAATAACTATCAAAGAAGTTATTTTGGATATTCAGAAGAATATCTAAATAGCCTAAAAGAAGAATTAAAAGACTTAGACCCAAACAAAATATCAGATAATACAATATATATAGACATAAAATCAGAAATAGACACAGCAGAAATATCAAATAAATATCCAGAAACAGATTGGAAACAACAAATAATTTCACAAAATGTAGCAACACTTGTAAGACAAAAAAATGAGTATCAATATGGTATAGAAAAAGATGAAGAAAAAGCAAAAGACATACAAAACCAAATAGAAAAGATAGAGCAAAAACTAAATGAAGATGACTGGAAATATTTTGCAAATGAAGAATTGCAAAATGCAAGCAATAATCTAACAAGTTTAGAAAATCAAAAAAGTATAACAGAAGACAAACAAGCTATAGAAAGTTTAGAAAGACAAATAGAAAATGCAAAAATAGATAAAGAAGTAGCAGAATATAGAATAAACAAAAACATAAAATATGGTAATGACTATATGAACCAAGCCTTACAAGAGTACCAAACATATGCAAAAACAGTAAATGAAGCAAAAAGTCAAAAAGAAGAATTAAGCTATGAAGAAAAACAGCAATATAATAATAATTTAAAAAATATGGAAATAAATAAATACATTTTAGAAAGCGAAATAGATGTAAACAAAAGAGATTCATTAAAAGGAATGCTTCAAAACTTTTATAATGAATTCGGAATATTTATAATAGTAATAATAGTAATGATAGCAGGAACAATAGTAAGTGAAGAATTCAATAAAGGAACAATAAAACTACTATTAGTAAAACCATATAGCAGGAAAAAAATATTATTATCAAAATTCTTTGCAAGTATAATTATTTTAATATTTACAATAATAACAATACTAATAATGCAATTATTAGTAGGAGGAATATTATTTGGATTTGATACGCTCAAAGAGCCAGTTATAGAATATAACTTTAATACACAACAGATACAAAGCTTAAATGTATTTGAATACATAGGAATACAAACACTAGCACAACTACCAATGATGATATTACTATTAACACTAGCATTTGCAATAAGCACAATATTTGCAAACAATGCACTAGCAATAACAATAGCATTATTAGGATATATGTCAACAATGATAATAAACCAATTAATAATAATATACAATATAAAACCAATGCAATACTTTGTAACAATGAATTGGGACTTAAGCCAATACCTATTTGGGGGATTGCCATATATGCAAGGAATGACAATGCCAGTTTCAATAATAGTAGATATACTGTATTTAGCAATAATGTTAATACCAACATTAATAATCTTTAAAAGAAAAAATATAAAAAATATATAATGTCTATATAGGGATGGTTTATTTTTAGACATTTTGAAAATGGGGGACTGAAATAGGTATTTCCATCCCCCATTTTCAAAATGTCCAAAAAAGAACCGTCCCTAAATGGACAAAATTTATCTTGGAATTGTAAATGTTGGTATTCCAGAAGAATATGGTGCAATATCATAACTTTGAAAAAATATTACCAGTTCTTTTTCTGTTAAATAAAACTGATTTAATTTAAAATTATCTAATACTAGCTCACAGTAATTTTCAAAATACTGATTTGAGCCATTTTCTATTTCAGAATTAATTTGTCTAATAATTTCCCTTAAAATAAATAGTAAATATGAACAATCTGTACCATAAATAAAACTTAAGTTGAATTGAGAGCCAATCTTGATGTTCCAATTTTGAGAAGACCTTATTGTAGAGCCATGAGCACCACCTGAATATATATATTCGTCAGAATATAAACTTATAATTAAATCTTCATTGAATGTTATATTATAATTTTGAATTAATTCATAAACCATTATTGGATAACCATTCGAAAAGTTATAATCATACTGCTTTTTTGCCATATTAAAGAGATCTGTTTCAGCATATATTTTAGAATTCAAAGCTTTTAGTCGATTATATTGATTAAATTGTGTAATACCATAAAAATAATTAGAAGAAACTATTTTAGGATATTCTATTTTATATTTTAAAATAACAACACCCTTATAAGTTAAATTTTTCTGAAGAGTAATTTTTTCTATTTCAAACATAAAATCACCTATAAAATATTATGCGATTTTATAATATAAATGTTACATAAATTCAAGTTTTAAAATAACAAAATTTATTGGGAGAACTATTTTTTAAATAAATGAAAAATAGTTTATTTTTGTGTTAGAAATGATGGGAGATTGAATATATTATAGATTAAAGTAGCATTGAATAAATAATTAAGTATGAAAATTAATTATAATTCTTTACTTTCTAAACTTCTTATATATAAATGATTTATAAAATGTTAGATTTTTAAATTTTATACAATTTATTACAAAAAACATTTATCACATATTGACGAATTTTCTTATTAATGCTATGCTGTATTTATTATTTTAAATTAATTAATTTTCATACTTAATTAAATACTAAATAAATTTAAGGGGGAGGAAAATAGAAAATGACTAAAGAAGAAAAAGGAATAACACTTGTAGCACTAACAATAATAATAATAGTATTATTAATTTTAGCAGGAGTAGGAATAACAAGTGGAATATCAACAATAAAATCAGCAAGATTTACAAAATTTGAAGCAGAAATGCAAGTAATGCAAACAGAAATAAACAAAATAAACCAAGAAAATGAAGATGCAAATAATTTAGGACAAGAACTAACAGAAGAGCAAAAGCAAATATTTAATGTAAAAGAAGTCAAAGAAGTACTAAGCTCAAAAAAAGGAGAGCAAGAAACTTTAAAAGCTAACTTTAAATATTTCACAAAAGACTACTTAAAAAATGAACTAAAAATAGAAGTAGCAGAAAGAGACTATTACATAAATATACAAGAAAGAATAATAATATCCAAAGAGCCAGTAGAATATAGAAGAATAAACTACTATATGTTAGAACAAATGCCAAATGGAATGTACAATGTGCAAACAAATAAAACAGGAGAAGTAGAATTTAAAGCAAACTATGAAGTAGTAGACACAAATAAAATAAACATAATAGTAAGTAGTATAACAGGAAACAACTACACAAATAAATGGCAAATAAGATATAAAAAAGTAAAAAATAGTGAAGGACAAGAAAACAATGAAAATTGGAATATAACCCCAGAGTTCGAAGGAGATAACTATACAATAGTAGTAGAAGAAAAAGGAAAATACGAATTAGAAGTATTTCATAAAGAAGAATGGAAATCAGCAACGAAAGAAATAACTATATCAGGAATATATGATGAAGAAAAGGAAGTAAACAGTCCTAGCTTAGGAGGAGATAATGGAAAAGGACTACTTCCAGTAAAATGGAATGGAGAAAACTGGGAAATATGTTCACCAGATGATCCAACATGGTATAACTATAGTGACCAAAAAGTAACAGTAACAAACAAAGAAGGAAAACCAGAAGAAGTACTAGAAATGTCTTGGGCAAATGCAATGTTATCAGATGGAAAATACAAGGCAGGAGAAGTAGAAGTGGGTCAAATTGTACAAGAAAATGAATTAGGAAGTATGTTTGTATGGATACCAAGGTTTGCATATAGTATAAATAAATACAAAGAAAAACAAAATCCAATACCAGAAGATGGAACAACCCAAAACATAACAAAAGTAGAATTCTTAAAAGGGACAACAAATGAAGGAACAAGTGGAAATACATATCCAAAAGACTACAATGCAGATAGTGTAGCTATGCGGAGCTCCAACCCCAATGATAGTACATCCGGCATTTACATTTGGAGAAGAGGAAATAGAAGGGATATGGGTAGCAAAATTTGAGGCAAGTATGGCAGAAGAAAATTTAAATACAGAGGCGAATAATAATGTAATTAATAAAACAATAAGGATATTACCAAATAAAGAAAGCTGGAGATACATACAAGAAGGGAATGTATTTAAGACATGCTTAAATATGAAAGAAAATGTAGAATATAAATTTTCAAAAAAAATAGACACACATCAAATGAAGAATTCTGAATGGGGAGCAATAACATATTTAGCATCATCACAATATGGAAAAATACCAGCAAAAAATGCATCAGGTATTTACGATTCAGGAGTATATCATTCATATATAGCAGATGGAAATTATAAACTAAATATAAAACAAAGTACAACAGGAAATATTACAGGAATATATGACATGAATGGAGGAGCTTGGGAATATGTAGCAGCATATTGGGACAATAGTTCAGAAAGTTTAGAAAAATTCGGGTCTAAAGAAATATTTCCAAATAACAAGCTAAATAGAAAATATGAAAAATATTTTGATAAGTATGAAGCAGGAGAATTAGAAAAAACGAAAGGATTACAAATTTGGAATATGGCAAATACAGAAGGAAATACTCAATTATATAAAATAGCAAAAGATAGAGTAGAATTAATGAAAAATATAAAAGGAGATGCTATGTATGAAGCTATAAATGAATGGTCATATTATGGAAGATATGCAAACACATATGTTACTACCAATCCGGATGGAAGCAAAACAGAATATAAAGAATTTGAATTTGAGCATTGGTTTAAACCAATAGAAAATAGTGCAGGAGAACTAATAAGTTCAGGAGATAATATATTAGGTCAATATGGAAGATGTTTATATAATGATGATTTTACTTTGATTGGAACATATTTATCACCTTTTGAACCACGAGGAGGTACATGGGAAGAAAATACAGCATCAGGAATATTTGCTTGTTGTGGATATAGTGGTTATGCAAATAACAATACACGGATTTAGAGTTGTGATTACAATTTAAATACAAAAAAGTAAAAAATATTGACAAATAAAAAAATATAGCGCAAAATAAAAGCAATAAAAAGAAAAATAAGGAGATAAATAATGCAACTAATATTGTATTCTGTACTTATATCTATAGTTATATTTATAATACAAATATTTTTTATAATAAGAAAAGAGAAAAAAACTATGAAAACAATAAAAAATCAAAGCTACTTTAAATTTATTATAAAAATAATTGTAGATAAAAAAATAAAAAGCAATATGATATGGGGAAGTCAATATGATGCAATAATGCGTTGGATGCATTATAATGGAATCAAAGTAAAAGAAACATTTGAAGAAGAAAAAAATAAGACAGAAATAACAGGAAAAGAAGAAAAAGACATTTTAAACAATATATATGATTTATCAGGATGTCATTATGAATGGACAATAGAAAGTTGTGAAACAACAGGAAGAGTGCTTCGCCGGAGGACATATGCTTTACAGTTGGTCTCCAAGTAGTAGAGGGAGCATACATCCAACATTTACAGAAAGCAGCCTTAATACAAGAATAACATTAATTATATAGAATGTCCTTTTGGTGACAGGTACCAAAAGGACATTTTTACATTATTTCCCATTTTGTCCATTTGGGGACTGTCCCCAAATGGACACCAAAATGGATATTATTGCTTTTTCATTTTAGGTTTAGAAATCAAAGCTGCCAAGTATCCGAAAAATATCGCAGCAGCAATTCCACCACTTGCAGCTCTTACTCCACCGACAAAGGCACCTACTAAGCCACTTTCTTTAACTCCTTCTATTGCTCCTTTTGCTAAGTTATAACCAAAACCTGTAAGAGGAACAGTAGCACCAGAGCCTGCAAAATCAACAAGATATTGATAAATACCAAGTCCACCTAAAATAACACCTGTTGTAACAAAAATTACTAAGATTCTTGCAGGGGTTAATTTGGTTTTATCAATTAAAATTTGACCAACAACACAAATCAGTCCACCAACGACAAAACATTTAAGTAATGACATCCAATTAAATACTAAAGACCAATCTATATCCATTATATTCATCCTTTCAACCAAAATTTTTCTTATAAGATAGTAGAAATTACATAGTAGAAATCACATAAGTATAGAAACCAAAATAAGTATAGTAATTTAAATAAGTAAAAACATATTGCAAAATAAAAGTTATATTTTAAAGTTCAATACTAATTGCATGTGCAATTCCAGGAATACTTTCACCTTGCTGTGATGTTGTTGAATTCATTAAAGCTCCAGTTGCTATTAATAGCATTTTTTTAATTTTCTTTTCTCTAAGTTGTTTAAAAAAGTACCCAGAAAAAACAGTTCCACAGCAAGCACAGCCACTACCACCTGAATGAGTATCTTGTTCTAATTTATCGAAAATTAAAACTCCGGCAATCATTATAATTTGCTTTAATGTTATAACCTTTTGAGGCAAGTAAATCTATAACTATATCTTTACCAACATATCCAAGGTCACCACTAATTATTGCATCATAATAACTTGGGTTTCTAGAAGTGTCTTCAAAATGCGAAATTAAAGTATCTGCAAAAGCAGGTGCCATTGCAGCCCCCATATTATTTCCATCTTTAATTCCCATATCTATAATTTTTCCTGGAGTAATAGTTGTAACATATGGTCCATTACCGTTTTTGGCTAAAATACAACTTCCACTTCCAGTAACTGTCCACTGAGAAGTTTGTGGTCTTTGATTTCCAAGCTCTAATGGAAACCTAAATTGTTTTTCAGCACTACAAAAGTGACTTGAAGTTGCACAAAGTACATAATTTGCCACACTTTCAGTGCATATAGCACCAAGCATCATACTTTCTACAAATGTTGAACATGCACCAAATACACCAAAAAAAGGAATGTTAAGTTCTCTGAGTCCAAAACTTGATGAAATACATTGGTTTAGTAAATCTCCAGCAAAACAAAAATCAATTTCAGAACTTGCTATACCAGCTTTAGAAATAACAGTATTTACAGTTTCTTTAATAATTTTACTTTCTGCTTTTTCCCAAGTCTTTTCTCCCCAAAATTCGTCTTCTAAAGTTTGGTCAAAATATTTACCAAGTGGTCCTTGGGCTTCTTTTGGACCAACAATACTTGCACATTCTAAAATAGATGGGGGATTATCAAATTTATAAGTTTGTTTACCTACTTTTTTCAAAATTATACCTCCAATATATAATTAATTTAAATAATATAAAGCATTTAAAAATCAAATTTAACAATATAAAAAAGATTTATATTAAACCAGAGTAATAGACTGAGTATTAAATATCAAGTAAATAATTCCAACTAAAATAGAAGCGGAAATACCAAAAACAAGCACAGGTCCTGCAACAGTAAACATCTTGCCACCAACACCCATGACATATCCTTCTGATTTATATTCCATAGCTGGAGAAACAATAGAATTTGCAAAACCAGTAATAGGAATAAGAGACCCAGCACCTGCAAATTTTCCTATTTTATTAAATAAATTTAATCCAGTCAAAAAAGCAGCAAATCCAATTAATATAATAGAAACAATTGTACCAGAAGTTGCAATATCAAAACCTCTTTCTTTACAGATGTTAGAAATAATTTGGCCAATTGTGCATATAAGTCCACCAACCCAAAAAGCATTAAAGCAGTTTTTTAAAATAGGAGAATTAGGAGATTTTTTTTCAACAAATTTTTGATATTCTTGTTTTGATTCTAAAGGATTTTCACTTGGCATATTAATTCTCCTTCCTATTTAAATCTAAAGTAAAACTTAAATCTAAATCAACAAAATATTCAGCGATTTTATTTCCGTCAATTCTTGCTCTTTGCTCTAAAACTGTAACAGTATTTAAATAATCAATAGTCTTAGAAGCTTCACCGAACAGCCTTTATAATAGCATCTTTCCAAGAAACTTCAGAATTTCCTGTTATTCTTAAATGTTTTTCAATATTCATATATATACCTCCAAATTATTATTTAAAAATATTTTTTCCATAATTTAAAAAAATATACAAAATATTGATATTTTACTCATAGTATAGTAAAATAAAAACAAAATAAAAATTAGAAAAGGATAGATATGATTAATAAACCAAGAGAAATAGCACTAAAAGTGTTATATAATATAGAACAAAATAATTTATATTCAAATATTATACTAAATAAAATGCTAAATCAAAACAAAAAAGAATTAACAAATAAAGATATAGCATTTATAACCGAATTAGTCTATGGAATAACATATTGGAAATTAACATTAGATGAAATTATAAAAAAATATTCCAAAATAAGGCTAAAAAAGATATCATGTTGGGTATTAAATATACTAAGAATGGGAATATATCAAATAATTTTTTTAGATAAAATTCCCAAAAGTGCAGCAGTAAATGAAAGTGTAAATTTAGCAAAAAGATATGGACATACTGCAAGTTCGAATTTTGTAAATGCAATATTAAGGAAAATAACAGATGAAGATTATAAAGAATTATTTAGTATAAAAAATCAAAAACAAAAAATATCAAAAACTACTTCAATGCCAGAATGGATAATAGACGAATTATTAAAAGATAAAAATATAGAAGAAGTAGAAAAAATATGTAATGAATTTACAAAAAGACCAAATTTAACAATAAGAATAAATAATTTAAAAATATCAAATAATAATTTTAAAAAAGAATTAAAAAAACAAAACATAGATTTTGTAGAATTTACAGACAATAAAGACATTAAAGAAAAAGAGGCAGATACAAAAGCAATAAACAAATTTTTAGAAATTAAAAATTTAAATAACATAGAAAATATGGAATTATTTAAAAATGGTTATTTTACAATGCAAGACATATCAGCAGGTTTTGCTGCAATATTATTACACCCAAAAGAAAATGATTTTATACTAGATGCTTGTGCAGCACCTGGAGGTAAAACTACATTTATTGCAGAATTAATGAATAATAAAGGAAAAATATATGCATTTGATATATATGAACATAGACTAAATTTGATAAAACAAAATGCTAAAAGGCTAGGAATTAACATAATAGAAGAAAAACTACAAAATGCATCAGAGTGGAATGAAAAATATTTTGAGAAGTTTGATAAAATTTTATTAGATGTCCCATGCTCAGGAATTGGAGTAATAAAAAGAAAGCCAGATATAAAATGGCAAAGAAATGAAGAAGAATTAAAAGAAATAACAATGGTACAATCTAATATATTAGAAATCTGTTCAAAGTATTTAAAAAAAAATGGAACTTTAGTTTATTCAACATGTTCAATATTTTCAAGTGAAAATGAAAACATTATAAAAAAATTTCTAAAATCAAATAAAAACTTTAAAATACAAAATGAAAATCTAGAAGATATGAAATTTTTTGAAAAATTCAAAACACAAGAAGGATACTATAAAATAAATCCTACAGCTCAAAATGACGGATTTTTTATGTGTAAACTAATAAAATCAATAGAATGAACTTTGGTGGCGTTCCTTATGAACTTTGGGGACATTCCTTAAAGTTCATTTCCTTAGATTCATTATAAAATATAGGTAAGAAAAAATGAACTTTAAGGAACGTCCCCAAAGTTCACCAAAAGTTCATAAGGAACATCACCAAAGTTCAGAAAATTAAAAGAAAAAACCAAAAACTGTAATAAAAATTGTAAAATATTACAATATTATTACAGTTTTATTACATTTCTTAGAAGTATATTGACATTTAAATAAAAAAAGATAAAATAAAGATGAAAAGCTTGTATAAATTTCAAAAAAAGCAAAAAATATGAAGAATTATTTTATTTAATCTGCAAATAATAAAAATATAAAAAAAATAAGGAGTAAAAAATGGCTAGTTGCTTAGGATTATATATTGATAATAGTCTAATTAAATATGCAAAATTATCAAAAGAAAAAGACTTAATAAAAGTTGAATCTTTTGGTGTAAAATTTTATGAAACAACAAATTTAGACCAAACAATAAAACAAATTATAGAAGAAACTTTTAGCTATAAAACACCAATAAGTGTTAACATAGCAGAAGAAACATATGAATACTTTGATATGTATGCATTACTTAGTAAAAAAGATATGCCAAAAGCAATAAAAACTGAATTTGAATCATACTGTGCAGACAAAGGCTATAATCCTAATGCTTTTGAAACAAAATATGCACTAGTAGAAAACCCAGATGATAAAGAAAACTTAAAAGTTATTCATATAAGTGAAAACAAAATAGATTTGAATAAACAAATTCAAAATTTTCAAGGTTATAGGCTAGACCGGCATATATCCTATTTCAATGTCTATTGCAAATTTATCAAATATAAAAGAAAAAGAGAACTGTTTAATAGTAAATATAGAAGATAAAACATCAATAACAACAGTAATAAATAATACAATACAAAATGTTAAAAAACTAGACATTGGAAATGAAGACATTTTACAAAAAATAAAAACTAAAGAAAATTCTTATTCAAAAGCATATCAAATAGAAAAAGAAACAACAATCTACACATCTGAAGCAGAAGATTTAGATATTGCAGAAGGAAGTTATTTAGAGCAAATAATGCCAACACTTTATGATATAGTAGGTCAAGTAAGAAAAATAATAAATGAACAAACACAAAAAATGGATAAAGTATATTTAACAGGAACAGCAGCATTAATAAATAATATAGACTTATATTTTGAAGAATATCTAGAAAATGTAAAATGTGAAATATTAAAACCATATTTTATAAAAATAACACCAGAAATAAATATAAAAGATTATATAGAAGTAAATTCAGCAATTTCACTTGCTCTTATGAATTTAAATGTAGGAATTAGTGGAATGAATTTCAAACAAAAAACATTTGCTGAGCAATTTAAAAATGCAGTAAAAGTAGATATAAACCCAGACAAAAAAGGAAAAGAAAAGAAACTTGCAGGAAATTTACTTACAAATGACTTAAATATGCCATTAGACAATACAGAAAAAGCTTTACTTAGAGTAACAGCGGCATTAATAATATTATTTGTAGTATACAGCTGTTTTTCTCTATTGATAAATAAACAAATGTCTAACAAAGAAGAAGAAGCAGATGCATCAATTTCTTCAACTAAAGCACAAATAAATCTAGCAAATGCAGATAACGAAAGTGTAAAAACAAAAATAAATGAATATACAGAAATGATAGAAAATTTGCAAGAAATAAATGAAAAAATAGCAGAAAACAATCAAGTAAAAAAAGCAATTCCAAATTTATTAACAGCATTAATGTCTGGAATGCCAGAAGATGTGCAAATAACTTCTATTGAAAACACAACAGGAAGAACAATAAAAATAGTAGCACAATCAACAGATTATGACCAAATAGGATTTTTTAAAGCAAAAATAAAAACAGACAATATATTAGCAAGTGAAACAGTACAATCAACAGCTCCACAAAAAAGCAATGGGGTAATAACTGTAGAGATAGAAGGTGAGTTGCCATGAAAAAATTATTAATTTTAATTATAATAACACTTGTAACCATACTTATAATAGTTACAGCAATAAATGGACTTAGAATTGGAAACTTAGAAATACTAGGAATAAGAGGAATGCAAGAAAAAAACAATGAATTAGATACAAAAATAGAAGAAGCAACAAGACTTGCAAGTACAGATTTTAAAAAAGCACAATCTCAAGTAACAGATAATATGAAATCATTAGAAACTAAAAAACAAGAATATGAAGATATGGTTACAGTAAGTACAGACACACAAGTTGAACAAGCAACACAATTTACACAATATGAATCAGAAAGAGTAGAAACAGCAATAGGAGGGCATGCAAGAAGTGAAGGAGTTATACTTGACTTAAGATATGCACAAGAATCAAATAATACAAGTAACACTTACAATTTATACTTTACAGTTACAGGACAATATGTAAATATTATTGAATTCATATCAGACATAGAAGATGACGAAACACTTGGGTTTAAAATAGAAAACTTCAAAATGGTTGGAGATGCAAATAACAATGTAAAAGCAACATTTGTATGTAAAGATATAACTATAATTGGTATTTCATCACTTGGAACAACACAAAGTTCTTCAGATTCAGAAGAAAACTCAGGAAATACAAATAATGCATCAAATAGCACATCAAATAGTGCTTCAACAAATTCAAACAATACAAGCAATTCAAATACAGCATCAAACTCAAGTAATACAGCAAATACAAATAGCTAAAACTAAACTAAAATTAATAAATATAAATTAATAGTAAAGGAGTACAAAATGGCTAAAAATGTAATTAAAGAAATAATAATTATTTTATTATTAACTTTAGCTATAATATTAATACTAGGAGTATTATTATATAAATACACTGCAACAAACAAGGTTTTACCAGAAAGTGTATCATATCAAACTCCTGAAAATTTAAAACAAGAACTTGCAGAAGCAAATAAATTGCAAGAAGAAAAAACAGTTTTGACATATGAAGTAACAGCTTCAGATTTAAAAAACTATCAAAAAACAAATGAATATGTTCAAGGAAAAAGAAATCCTTTTGGTTCAGTAACAACTGAAAACTCAATTAGTGGAAGTGGAACAACAAATTCAGGTAGCACAAGTTCTGGAAATGCAAGCACATCAAATGGAAATTCTGGAACATCAGAAAGTACAAATTCATCAAATAATTCCCAAGGATATTTTCCGAATAAAGGTACAAAATAATAAAGATATTAACATTATATTTATAGAAATATAGATATAACTCAAAATATATTAAAATTCAAAAGAAAAGGGGGGAAAAAGATGAGAACTCAAAAAGGTATAACATTAGTAGCTTTAGTAATCACAATAATAGTATTATTAATACTAGCAGGTGTTACAATAGCAGCACTAGGAGGAAGTAATGGTATATTAACAAATGCAACAGCTGCAAAACAAGCAGATGAAATAGGTAATACTAAAGATCAAATAAATTTAATAGCAAATGAAGCTATAAGTGATTTTTACAAAAAAACATATTTAAATGATACATCTGTAACTATCACAGCTACAGATTTGCAAGGAGCTGTAAAAGAATATATTAAAGCTGAAATAAAATCTGAAAAAATAGGAAATTGTACAGTTAAAGTAGATACTCCTACTGCAGGTAAAATAACAGTAGTATCTTCAGACAATAAAAAACAAGCAGTAGGAACAATAGCTGCTGACGGAGGAGTAACTTGGGATCCAATTACAAATAAAACTTAGATGAAAGGAAGAATAGAAAATGAAAAATAATCAAAAAGGTATAACACTAGTAGCTTTAGTAATCACAATAATAGTATTATTAATACTAGCAGGTGTTACAATAGCAGCACTAGGAGGAAGTAATGGTATATTAACAAATGCCACAGCTGCAAAACAAGCAGATGAAATAGGTAATGCTAAAGACCAAATAAATTTAGCTGCAAATGATGCTATAAGCGATTTTTATAAAAAAACATATTTAAATGATACAACAACAGGGTTAGATGCTACAAATTTACAAGCTGCAGTATCAGAAAAAGTTGGTGATATAATCAAAGACGGAAAGATAGGTAATGCTTCTGTTAGCATTGTTGGAACATCAATAACAGTAAAATCTTCAGACAATAAAAAACAAGCAATTGGAACAATTGGTGGAACAAATGAAGGTGGAGTAACTTGGGGAGCAATCACAGATGTACCACCAGCAGGAACAGGTGGCTAATATTAAATCGAAAAACAATAATAGCAACAATTAGGCATATGCATTTATGTATATGCCTAAAATTATAAAAACCAATTAAGGGAGAAACAAATGGACATAATTTTATATATAATAATATTTTTAATAGGAATATTTTTCGGAAGCTTTTATACTTTAGCAGTATACAGAATTCCCAAAAGAGAAGATATAATTCATACACATTCATACTGCCCTAATTGTAAACATAAACTTGGAGTCTTAGACTTAATACCAGTATTTAGCTATATATTTTTAGGCGGAAAATGTAGATATTGTAAGAAAAAAATAAGACCAAGATATTTTATTTTAGAAATTTTATCAGGAATATTTTTTGTCTTAGTAGCATATTTACTAGGTTTAAGTTACCAAAATATGAGTGTAGAAGCAATATTAAATTTTGTATTCTTTGTATTATACTTTACATTTATAGTACTTTTTGCAGGAATAGACAGTGAATATAGAAAAATAAATAAACAAGTCTTAATGTATGGAATTATCATATCTCTTATGTATATAGTATATCTATGTATAATAGATCTTACTAGTATCTATAGATATGGTATATATTTAGTATTATATATAATTTTATTACTAACAGATACAATTTACCTAAAGAAAAAAGCATTAGACAGTTATCCTCTAGATATATTACTCGCAATAATAATAATGATTATATTTACAAGTGAATATATCGTAATTAATTCTTGTATTGCAACACTACTTTCAATTGCAATATATTTAATAATAAGAAAAGTGCAAATAGCAAAAGGAAAAAGCAAAAAAACAGAAACAGAAATAAACGAAGAAATATCGGTAGGACTATATATGTCAATAACAAATATATTATTTTATATAATAATACTTGGAATTTGTAATTTTGGAGTAAAATAAAAAGGTTTATAGGTAAAACCTAAAATAATAAAAACCTAAATATTAATTGCAAGGAAAAAAATACTATGAGACATAAAAAAGAAAAAGGGGTAACAGGAATTGACATTACAATAGCAGTAACATTAATTGCAATATTTATAGCATTAATTGCAATACTTACATCTAATATTCAAAAAAAATCTGAGGATATACAAAAAAATTCAGATGCAACAATGTATGCTGTACAAATAATAGAAGAAATTAAAACAAAAGGATTTGAAATCCTCCCAAAAAAAGGGACAAATACAATAGATGGCTATGAACCTGGATATATACTAGACTCAAATGGAAAAGAAACACCATATTATCAAGAAGTAACAGTTCAAGATTATACAGAGTTATCAGAAGAAAACAAAGATAAAGTGCCAGAAATATTAAAACAAGTAACTGTTAAAATCAGGTATAAATTAGGAAGTGAGGAAAAAGAAGTTACACTTTCAACAATAATTTCAAAGGAGAGCTAAAGTGAAAAAAGAAAAAGGAGTAACATTAATATCTGTAATAGTTTATGTTATTGGTCTATTAATTGTAGTAGGAGTAATATCTACATTAACAGGTTTTTTCTATAAAAATGTAAATATAAACACAGACAATACTGAAATTACGAAACAATTTACAAAATTTAATAGTTATTTTACATCAGAAATAAATGAAAAAGGTATCTATGTACTAGAAGCAAAAACTTCAGGAGAAACTCCAACTACAACTAGCTATATAGCATTTTCAAATGGAGTAACATATACTTTTTCAGAAGAAAATAAATCAATATATAGAAATCAAGTAAAGATTTGTACAAATGTTGATAGATGCTTATTTAGCTATGACTTTATTGAGCAAAAATATATAGTTTATGTAGATTTAAAAATAGGAAATCTAGAAAGAACAGGTAATAATATTTTAACATATACATTAAGTTATTAAACTTAGCTAAAAAGAGGAGAGAATATTATGGAATTAAAAAGAAGACAACCTTTAGGTGTTGAATTAGTAAAAAGAGGTATTGTAAAAGAACAAGATATAGAACAAGCATTAGAATATCAAAGAGAACATCCTGAAATGAAAATAGGTGATATTTTATATGAATTAGATGCTTGTAGCCCATTTACTTTAATACAAGCAATAGCTGATATATTGGGTGTTAAAGGAATGCTTCTAAGAAACAGCACAGTTAAAATAAATTTATCAGATTATATATCATTAGATGTTGCAAAAAAATATAAAGCAGTACCAGTAGACATAGAAAATGGAAAAATTAAAGTTTGTTTTGCAAACACAACAAACCAAAAAAACATAGAAACAGTAAGGCTTTTATTATTAAATAAAGGCTTAGTAATGGAGCCATATATAACATTTGAAAAAGATATAAATAGATACTTAATGTCTTTAGAAGGAAAAGTAGAAGAAGATTTAAGTAGAAATAATAATTCAGGAGCAATAACAGTAACAGAGCTTGTAGATTCTATAATTAAAACAGCTATAAGCAAACGTGCAAGTGATATTCATATAGAGCCATTAGATAATATGGTAAGAGTTAGATACCGTATAGATGGTGAGCTTTTTACTGCAACAACAATACCAAAAGATAGGCAATCACAAGTAATAGGAAGATTAAAAGCAATATCAAATATGCACCAAGAAAAGCAAGAAGCTCAAGATGGAAGAATAACATTATATGAAGACTATAATATTCGTGTATCATCACAACCAAATATCCATGGAGAAAAATTTGTATTAAGATTATTAAAGAAAAATGATGATATTCGTGACATATTTGACTTAGGATATCCAGGTAATAAAGAAACAATGAGAAGAAGCTTTAACAAAAGAAATAGTATGACAGTAATTGCAGCACCAACAGGAGAAGGAAAAACAACAACATTATATAGTATAATAGATTATTTAAATTCACCAGAAATAAATATAACGACAATAGAAGACCCAGTAGAAATAAGAATAAATGGTCTTAACCAAATAGAAGTAGGACCAAAAGCAACATTTATAAGTTCACTAAGAACAGTCTTACGTCAAGACCCAGATATCATATTAGTTGGAGAAATTCGTGACTTAGAAACAGCAGAAATAGCAGTACAAGCAGGACAAACAGGTCACTATGTTTTATCAACAATTCATACTATAGATAGTATAGAAGTAATAAATAGACTAAGAAAAATGGGAGTATCAAATTATGATATAGCAAGCACATTAGCAACATCAGTATCACAAAGGCTAGTTAGAAGAATATGCCCTAAATGTAAAAAAGAAAGAGATTTTACTAATGAAGAAATACAAATTATACAAAAAATCATGTCAAAATATGGTGAGCAAGTAGACTTATCAAACTATAAAACATATGAGCCAGTAGGATGTGATTATTGTAACAATACAGGTTTTTACGAAAGAATAGGTATATTCGAAACATTAGACATAACAGACGAACTTCAAGAACTAATAGTTGCAGATGCATCAAGCTTAGAAATCAGAAAAAAAGCATTAGAGATTGGATATAGACCATTAATCGTAGATGGAATAAGAAAAGTACTAAATGGAAACACAGTACTTCAAGAATTAAATAAAAAATTGTTATTTTATTAATAATAGCTTTTAAAAGCATAATCTAGTAAAATAAAAATATATGGTTATAGGTAATTCCAAATGGCTAACTGTGATTTAATAGTAATTAACAAAAAAGCAAGCTACTTAATAATCTCAATTAACCAAAAACCTAAATTAAAAAATAGGCAGGAAAAGTATTATGAATATGGATAGAATTTTAGATTTAGCTATGGAAAAAGATGCATCAGATGTGCATTTAATACCAGAAAATAAGCCAATGCTTAGAATTGCAAGAGACCTTATACCAATAGAAGAAATGGAAGAAATAACACCTGATGATATGTTAGAAGTATATGATTATATAATAAGAGGAAATTTAGATAAAGATGCAGTATTTGAAGAAACAAGAAAATTAGATACATCATATGAATATAAAGGTATAAGATTAAGAGTCAACTTTTCTTATTCAAGAGATGTACCTGTATGTACATTAAGGTTAATAAAAAACGAATTACCAACATTTGAAGAGTTAGGTGTACCAGATATAGTAAGAAGAATGACATATCAGCCACAAGGAGTAATGTTAGTTACAGGAAAAACAAACTCTGGAAAAACAACAACACTAAATGCACTAATAAATGAAATAAACGAAAAACAAAACAAAAAAATATTAACACTAGAAAATCCAATAGAATATAGGCATCATTCAAAAAAATCATTAATTGTTCAAAAAGAAGTAGGAAGAGGACTAGATAGTTTAACATTTAGTGATGGTGTAAAAAACTCTTTAAGAGAGGATTGTGATATATTAGTAATAGGAGAGATTCGTGATAAAGTAACAATGGAAGCTGCAATAGAAATGGCAGAATCAGGTCACTTAGTTATAGGAACACTTCATACAAAATCTTGTGCAGAAACAATAGACAGAATGATAAACTTCTATGAAGTAAGAGACCAAGCAAGTATAAAATATTTATTATCTGCTCTATTAAAACTTGTTGTATCACAAAGATTATTAAAAGGAACAGATGGAAAACTAGTACTTGTTCCAGAAGTAATGGTAGTAGACAATATAGTTGCAGGTATAATTAGAAAAGAAAAAATAAGTGTTTCAGAAATAGAAGATGCAATACAAAGTAATTTAGAAAAAGGAAGTATAGGATTAATAAACTCACTTGCAGAATTATTTGTTAAAGAAAAAATCACATTAGAACAAGCAAAAGCTCAAATAGAAGAAAAAAATATAGAAACATTAAATAGAACAATAATGCAACTTAGAATAAAAAATGACCCAAATAGGAGGTAAATTATGGCGACATATACTTATAAGGCAGTAACTAAAAAAGGTTTAGTTGTAAGAAACAGAGTAGAAGCACCAACTAAACAATCTTTAATAAGATCACTTAAAGAAAATCATTTATTACCAATAAGTGTAGTAAAAATACCATATGGTGGTACTAAAAATAAAGTAAAACAGAAAAAGAATATATCAAATTTAGATGACATGATGAAAAATTTAAATACTACAAAAGTAAAAAATACAGAAGAACCATCAACAAGCCAAAGAGTAAAAATGTATTTTGCAAAACAAAGGAAAATAACACCAAGAGATATAGTAGTATTTACACAAAACTTTTATCTACTAAAAAAAGCAAATTTTAACAATATACATGCTTTAAGAACAATAATAGATAGTACAGAAAACTATATTTTTAAAGAAATACTAGAAGACATATTAGCAGGTGTAGAAGCTGGTGAAAATATGTATACAACAATGGAATATTATTCAGATGTATTTCCATATATATATATAAATATGATAAAAGTAGGAGAACTATCGGGATCACTTACAAATTCACTAGAGCAAGCTGTAAGATACTTAGATGAAACAAATGCATTAAACAAAAAAATAAGGTCAATATTAGTACCAAACTTAGTACAATTTGTATTACTATTAGTAATGTTATTTGTAGGAACATTAGTTGCAATACCAGCAATACAAAATGTATACGAAGAATTAGGATCAAAAGAAACATTACCTGCAGTAACACTATGGTTTCAAAATTTCTTAAATGGACTTGTAGAATATTGGTATATACCAGTGCTGATAATTGTAGGAATAGTAGGTGCAATAATCTTTTATGTGCACACACCTAAAGGAAAATATAATTTCCATTATTTTAAATATAAAGCACCAGTATTTGGAGAATTAATATTCGCACTAGATTTTTCAAGACTAATTCGAGCAATGCTTCTAAACTTACAAAATGGAATGAGAATACAAGAAGCATTAGATGTAAGTAAAAATGTAGTAAAAAATTATGTAATGTTATCAATGATAGAAACAGCAATAAACAATATACTAGTAGGAACATCTTGGATAGAGCCATTCGAAAAATCAGGACTCGCAAAACCAATGCAAACAGAAATGTTAAAAATAGGAATGCAAACAGACTTAACCGAAATGATGGAAAAACTTGTAGAATATATGCAAATAGATATAGACGATATAATGACAAAAATAATGAAGGCATTACCACAAATTGTATATGCAATTGTAGGTGTAGTATTAATATTCTTCGTACTTGTTGTACTTGTTCCTTGTGTACAATTTTATATGGGTAATTTCTTATTCTCAGCTTATTTATAAAAAGCTTGAACTTTAGGGACGTTCCTTAAAGTTCATTTTTAAAATTGTCAAAGGTTATCTAATAAAAGTTGCTATTTTGCTACATTCCCAATGTCTACTTAAGTTAAGGCTAAAAATATTTAGATACCATAAAATGCAGTGACACGCAGTTTGGGAGGATGAAAATTACTATTTACAAAAAATTGAGGTGAATTTATGAAAGTAGGAGTAGATCTAGGCGGAAGCCATATAGGATTAGGAATTGTAGATGACAATGGAAAGATTATTGAAAAATTCGAAAGAAGATTACTTTTAAAAGATAAAGAAGAAAATAATATTAAAGAAACTATTGAAAAATATATTATAGAAAACTTTTTAAATTTAAATAATAAATATCTTATAACAAATGTTGGAATTGCTGTTCCAGGAAGTGTTTATGATAACATAATAGAAAAATGTGTAAATTTAGGATTAAAAAATTATGATTTGGCTAAAAATTTAGAGCAATATATAAAATGTTCAATAAAAATTACAAATGATTGCAAAAGTGCCGCAATTGCTGAAAGTAAATATGGAGCTTTAAAAAACTATAAAAGAGCATTGTTCTTAACACTAGGAACAGGAATAGGTGGAGCTGTAATAATAAATGGAAAATTATTAGATTGTGGCAAATATTCTGGCTCGGAATTTGGTCATATGATTATACAAAAAGATGGACTTTCTTGCAATTGTGGAAAAAAAGGTTGTTTTGAAAAATATGGCTCGATAAAGGCTTTAAAAGATAAATTACGTAAAGAGTTAAATTTAGATGAAAAAACAAGTGGTAAAGATATAATAAAAATTATAAAAGAAAATAATAACAATGAAAAAATAAATAAAATAATTGAAGAATACATTGAAAATCTATGTATAGGATTATCAAATCTTATAAACATATTTGAGCCAGAAGCTTTAGGAATAGGTGGAAGTTTTGTATATTATGCAGATATATTGCTAGAAAAACTTAAAAAAGAAATAATAGAAAAAAATTATTTATTTAATACTAGAAAAAATTTTTTAATACTACCAGCATTGCTTGGAAATGATGCAGGAATTATAGGTAGTACAATAAACAGAGAGGATGATAATAAATGAAAAATGAAAAAAAAGCTACTCGACAAAGTTATGGAGAAGCACTTCTTGAGCTAGGAAAGAAACATGAAGATGTTGTAGTATTAGATGCAGATTTATCTACAGCAACAAAAACTAGTATTTTCGCAAAAGAATTTCCAAATAGATTTTTTGATATAGGAATTGCAGAACAAAATATGATGGGAACAGCAGCAGGTTTTGCAACATGTGGTAAAGTTCCATATGTAAGTACTTTTGCCATGTTTGCTGCAGGTAGAGCTTTTGAACAAATTCGAAATAGTATTTGTTACCCTAAACTTAATGTAAAAATTTGTGCAACACATAGTGGAATTACTGTAGGAGAAGATGGTGCAACACATCAATGTATAGAAGATATTGCACTAATGAGAGCAATACCTAATATGACAGTTATGTCAGTTTGTGATGATTATGAAACAAAATGGGCAGTAGAAAGTATATACAAAATAAAAGGACCTGTTTATTTAAGACTTGCAAGATTAGAAACACCTATAATTTATGACGAAAATCAAAAATTTGAAATAGGAAAAGCAATTGAAATTGGAAATGGTAAAGATGCAACAATATTTGCAACAGGAGTAACAGTAAATGAAGCTATAATTGCTAAAGAACTATTAAAAACTAAAGGAATAAATGCTAGAGTTATAGATATACACACAATAAAATCAATAGATGAAGAAATGATTATTAAATGTGCAAAAGAAACTAAAGTATTAGTTTCAATAGAAGACCATAATATAATAGGCGGATTAGGAAGTAGTATAGCAGAAGTTTTAGCAAGCAAAAGCCCTGCAAAACTTATTAGATTAGGAATTCAAGACTCATTTGGCAGGTCTGGAAAGGCAGAAGAACTTATGGAAAAATATGGTATAGTGAGTAAGAATATAGTAGAGGCTATAGAAAAAAATGGCAATTTGTAGTTTGCCTTGAACTTTGGGGACGTTCCTTAAAGTTCATTTTTTTGTAATTCGTGGTCTTAAAATAGACCGCTGGAAAAAGACAATATATATAATTTAAAAAT
>CAKNNA010000024.1 GCA_930989765.1 uncultured Clostridium sp.
TTATTTTAACATGTCCTTATCTTTTTTGTCTAATTTATTATAACCGATCCATTATTTCTGGAACTTCTCTAAAACTTTTATTCTCATTTAAGGCTATTCTTCCACATTCTATATCTAACCAACTTATATTCTGTAATTTAATTTCTCCCTTGAAATATTTGCTCAAGAATATAATTGGAGAATCTTTAGGTAGTTCTCCTGTATAAAGTTCTAACACTTCTTCTTCAAAACAATCTACATGACAACCTTCATCACAAAAATTATGATTAATAATAACATTATAATAATTTCTAAAGAATTTTTGATTGTTATTTTTTTGTGGTGTACCAGTTATTACATGTAATTTGTCGTAAAAAGGATAATTTCCTAACTTTCTATAATAGTTTTCTTTTATTGTAACTATATCTCCTTTTTTAAATTTTGTTCCCGCCAAAGGATTGATATAATCTGCAAAATCTGTTCCAATTTTTCTCTCTATTCTTTTTCCTTTATAATTAAAAATGTATATTCCTGTAATATAGGTTTCTTCTCCATTATAATCATACGAATGCTCAATTTTGGATGGCTCCAAATCTGCAGAATATGTATCATAAATATCAAAATTGGTAACAATGGGTAAATTTTCCATATTATTTAATTTATCTATATAGTCAGGGTCAAATTCTGTTATTTTAAAATCATATGTTGCCTTTAACTTAAATAATTGTTCTTTAGACAATTTTTCCCTTGGTATATCACCATCCATTTCTTCATCAAACCAATCATCATATTCTTTTCTTAATCCATCTTCCAACCATTTTTCTCCAGTTTGTTTAGCTAGTTCTAAACTTGAATATGCATTTTCATAATGATATTCATAATTATTAAAATAAAACATTACTTGCAATAAATATATTTTTTTCATCTTTACCTCCAATCATTATAATTATAGTTTCAGATATATATTTTTTCAATCGCATTGGTCATATAATGTAGTGAGCCAACAAAAAAAAGCCTTTTTAAGACTTTTTTCTTATTTTACAAATATTTATTATATCTATCCATTGCATCTTTTATTATATCTTGCATTTCTTTACGAAGTGTAAGTGGTTTTTTTACCTCTATTAAATCTATATTTCTCATTGCCCACATTTTAAACCCCATTGTATTAGTATCTACTAATAATTTAAAATGTTCTTCATCATTTTGTATTTTTTCAATTGTTACATTTCTTCCAAATGTATCAAATATAGTGTCTAATAACCAAATATGACAGATTGCTTCTATTTCTTCTTTTTTTCCTCCAAACATTTCTGTAGAAGATTCTGCAAATTCCTGTATTTCACTTTTTTTCTTCTTTATTGTAATATCTTCATTCAGTATTTGAACATTTTTCATTCTATCTAATCTGTAATTGTAAAATTTAGTTTCTCCTTCTTTTATTCCAATTAAATAAAATTCTTGTTTATTATATGTAATTGCATAAGGAGATACAGTTGGTCTACTTACTATCTTTTTTTCTAATTTATTAGTTATTGCATATTTCCAGTATTCAAATTTGATTTTTTTGTTTTGAAAAATACTTTCAGATACATCTTCTATATTTTTTATTACTTCTGCATTTTCTGTTTTACTATTAACTGAATATATTTGATAATCTTTTAGTTTTTCATTTTCATATATATTTTGCATATTCTTACATTTTTTTATAATTTCTTTTGCTATACTTGGTACAATATAATTTGCATAACTAAAATTATCAATTATTGCTCTTATTTCTCCTGGCTCAAAGTCAGTTTCTGGATCTCTATTTATATAATATCCTTTTCCATTTTCTTCTCTTGTGCTAATATCATAATCTAATTTGTATTTTAATAAATTTATATTTCTTCTTATTGTTCTTGGGTCAATTTCAACATTATATATTTCTTTTACTTTTCTTTGAATTTCTGTTGCTGATAACATATGAGCTTCATCACTATATTTTTTTAATACATTCAATATGTATAATATGTTTCCGTTTTTTTCATATAGTTCCATATTTTTTTCCTCTCTATCTTTTCTGATACTTTTTAACTTTCAAAATAAATCTATCTAACATTTCTTCATAAATATCACTATCTATTGGTAATGTATGTTTATATAATGCATTTAAAAAATCTTTAAAGTATTTATCGTCAGCAAATTCATTATCCTTGAATTTTTTATAGAAGTCATAAATCTTTTTATATTCAATATTTTTATACATTTTTGCTTTTTTAAAATTTTCTGTTTTTAAATGTTTATAATTTGGCGTAAAAATATAAAAATGTGGTTTTCGATGTGGATCTTTAAAATGAGAATTATTTATATCAATACTTTTTTGTTCTTTTCCTTTCAAATCTTTTCCTAAAGCATAATTATAATATTTTTCTAATTGACTTTGAACAATACTTCCATAATCATCATATTCTACTCCATTTATTTCTGATTTGATTTTATTTTCTATGACTATAATATTATTTTCATCTCTTATTAATAAATCAATATGATTTTCCTCCCTCTTTATTTCGAATTCATCACTATTAGTGTTAATTTCAACACCAAGTATTTCTTTAGCAAATTTTTCAAATATTTTTTCATTTTTCAAAAAATAATATTGAAACAAATTCGAAAAAGCTGGTTCATAATATTCATGATGAATTAATTTTAAAAAATTAAAATGATCTTCTCTATTTTCTCTTTTTTTCATATATTCTTTAACATTTATTTTTCCAAACTCATTTTCTTTCCATTTATCTGATTCAAATAATTCTTTTAATGTATTATAGTCCATTTTATTTTCATTTATATATATTCTTTGAGAACGATTTATAATCCTATTTTCTAAATAATATGTATTTGGTTTATTCTTATTTTCCTTTTTATATGTCAAAAATATCGTTTCTTTTGGAATTAATACCTGTTTTGCTTTAAATGTAGCATATATTACATCATTTTCGTTTTCTTTTTTTCCTTTATATTTATTGTCTCTAAAAATCTTAGTAACACATACATTGTCATATTCCATTTTATCTATATATTTTGATTGTTCTTTTATAATATTGGATTTATTTTCTTCTTTTTTTAAGTTTTTTTTACATTTTGCTAATTGTATTGGATTTTTAACCCATGCAATAACTTCTACCGTTTTATTTCCTACATTTCTTACTAAAACAATGTCAGAAACACAATCATTATGATTTGATCCTATTCTCCCATCACTAACAATATAAATATAGAAGTTATCATCATCTGCTTTAAATAAGTTGATTATTTCATGAACAATATTCTTTTCTTCGTTTGCATATGCTCCTTTATTATAATTATACATGCTATTAATTAAGATTTGTTTCATCTTCATCTCCTCCTATTATCTCATTAAATTTCATCCATATTTTTACCATTGCATAAGTATCCAGTTCACAATAAACTAAAAGTCCATGTCTTATTTTTTCTTGTTCTTCTTTTGATTTACCTTTTAAACTCAAAAATGCTTCTGTGGCTTCTCCACCATTATGAACCACAGGCAAATTATGATAATCAAGTTCTGGATCATCTGGATAAAGTGCTGGAAGTACTGCTTTTATTGAAGCTGAACCATGCATTTCTTTGCAATAATATTTCCTTTGTTTAAAAGGATCTAAAAAATCTACCATATTATTATTAATTCTATCCATCTCATCTTTTAAATCAGGATACATTCTTGCGATTTCTTTATTTCTTGCAGGCTCAAAAGATTTGTTATATATAATTACACTTCCATTTTGTGGCATATCTTTAATCATGCTTTCTGCAAAATGTCTTATAAAATCTTTATCATCAATTTCTGCTAAAAATTCTTTATGCTCAAGTTGTGCTCCTTTTTCTTTTATTATATGCAAAGAATATTGAAAAGGAAGTTGTTGATAGGGCTTAGTACCTTCAATTTCTGGTATTGCTGACTGATATGTTTCATAATCTATAAAATATAAAGGATATTTAAGTGAATTCATTATATCTCTTATTGCAACTACATCTATTTTAGGCTTTAGATGATCTAATTCAAAATTAATTTGTTCTAAGTATTTAAGGTTTAAATCTTCATCCTTTTGTAAATCTTTAAAAGAAACCTTTCTTTCATAATATTTCTCAAATTTTTTACTCTTACTCATTCCTCCTGCTATATCAAAAACATTAGGCTTTGGCAAATCTCTAGTACAATACTCCCAAAATTCACAATCATAAGGATCAGAACATTTTAATCCTATATCTGTAATTGGTTCATTGTTTTCATTATGTTCTTTCATATAGTTATTTATCATATCAATATTATTTTTTGTTTCTTCTTGTTTTGATTTCACAATATCTGTTATATCTTCTATATTAAATAATTTATCTATTTCAAGTTCTTTGCCTCTTACATATTGATTATTTATATAAACAATACATATTTTTTTTACATTTAGTCCTAAATTAGATAATACATAATATTGATAAGATACATCATCTAGATAAATATCATGAATTTCAGTTGAACTTTTAACTTCATATATTTCAATTCCATCTAAGTCATTTTTTAAAATATCTACACTGCAAAAGTTGTTTTCATAATTAAATGATGCTTCTGTAATAATGTTAGGTTTATTTTTTAATAATTCTTTTGTTTTCTCCATCATAACATTAAGATTTTCATCAAATTCAATATTTTGATACTTTCCAAATAAACCTTTTGCAAGGTCTCCCACTTTTGTACCATTTTCTAATATTGTATCCTTAGCTGTTAGAATTGCACATTCTGGTTTATATTTTTTTAACCATAAAATTTTTGGGCACTGTACACATTTACAATATTTTGATTTGGATAAATAGATATCACTCATATTCACATTATCTCCTTTGTGAAATTATATCATTTAGTACAAAAATTTAAACTCTTTTGGTCATATAATGATGTTATCTTTAACACATTAATACTCTCCTTAAAATCAACTATTTTTCCTCATATTATCATAAATATATGTTTATTTCAAGTTTATTTACTACCTAATATCATAAAATCTATATAACTTTCTCATACCAAAAAAATCAATTTTTTATTTAACAAAAAAGAGCTAACATTTAGCTCTTGTAAAAATAATTTCTTTTAATTTTAAAGTAATAATTTCTTTAATATAATCTCATAAATTTTTAAAGCTTCTATTTAATTAATACTCCTAACCTAACAATAGGATTCTTCTCTGCTAAGAAAACCTTTTTGATTTCAATACCTTCTGGAATTATAGGTGATTTATTCTTACCGTTCTGGAATGTTACTTTAGCTGTTCCTCTCACTGTATCTTTTGAATCTATTATATACTGTGCAAGTTCTATTGCATGTTCTTCGATTGACACACCTTTCATATAGTTCTAACTCCTTTTATTTGGAATACTTTTGTTTAATTGTATTCTTGTTTATATGGAGTTAGAACTTAAAAAATATTTATATATTAGAATTTCGCACTATCTGAACTTAAAAAAACCTTAAGATTAAATTTCTCAAGGTTTTCTTAGTTTATTTTACATCATTTAATTTTTTATATCTTATATAAGCAATTATTGCTGAAATAACTACTATTGCAAGAACAATAATCATTGATGCTTGTCCTGTTTTTGGTAAATCTTTATTTGCAACAGTATTATCTACTATATTAATTGAATTATTATTTACCCCATTATTACTTACATTTGTACCATTTGAAGCATTATTATTTACATTATTTGTATCATCATTACCATCATCTGTTTTCCATTCTGTTGAATATACTAAATCTTTATAATAATTTTCTTCGCCTACTGTTAATTTTGCCCATATTATAAAATGAGCAACATTATCTTCATTTGGCTTAATTCCTGCATTTGTACAATCAACTTTTCCATCTTCTGTTTTTATCCATTTTGCATCATCATAATCTGGTTTTAATGTATTATAATCATTCATATATTCATTACATCTGGTATTATATTCTTCTACCTTTGTATTATATTCTTCTACTTTTGTGTTATATAATTCTTGAAGTTCTTTTGTTTCTTCGGCATCTGGTGCTTCTTCTACAGCTGTCTCATAATCATCTTTTATTTTATTTACTTCTTCTAATAGTTGCTTTAATTCTGTATTAGATTTATCAACATATTCTTTATATTCATTTAATAAAGTTTCTAATTGTTCAAAATCAATATCACTTATTTGTATAACTTGATAATATAAGTCATAATCTGTTGTTACTCTATCACTTATTTTTATTGTGCCTGTCCCATTTAAAATCATTGAAGGCATAGTAATATATGAATTTGGGTCCAAATCTTCTACTTTGTTTTCATCATTGTTTTCAGAGTTTGCATCATTATTTACAGAACTAGTTCCTAATTCAATTTTTTGTACATAATTTGGTTCCATAGTATATACTTTTGATTCAACAGATGCTGCAAAAATATTGCTTGACATTAAAATAATTGCAATTATGATTAGTGATACATAAATTGATAATTTTTTAATAATTTTCATTCGTTATTCCTCCTACCTCTATTTTAAATATTTTACATTTATTTTTTTTATTTGTAAATAGTTTTTTATTTTTTTCTTATACATTTTATAGCCTAAGTAATTCTATAAATTTTTTATTACTATTTTTTACTATTTTTTACAGTAAAAACAGATAAAGATTTTGCATAGAATTAATTAGGCTATTTCCATTATACATTTATTTTTAAGGTTTATATATTAATCTAAAATTATAATCCAAAGCTGACTCCTAAAGCATTATTTATTTTATTCATTACATTTTCATCTTCTATATGACCTATTTTTTCCTTTAGCCTACTTTTGTCTATAGTCCTTATTTGCTCTGCTAGAATAACCGAATCACTTTTTAATCCGCAATCTTTTGAATCTATTTCAATATGTGTTGGCAATTTTGTTTTACCCATTTGTGATGTTACTGCTGCTGCTATAACTGTAGGACTATATTTATTTCCTAAGTCATTTTGTATTATTACTACAGGTCTTATGCCTCCTTGCTCTGAGCCTACTACTGGACTTAAATCAGCATAAAACATATCTCCTCTTTTTATTTCCATTTTTTTTCACTCCAATTGCTTTTTATTGTCAAGTTTTTTGTTTGCTTGAAGTAAATTTTAAATTTTTTCAAATTTTAATTCATTTTCTAATTATATTTCATTTCTTATTATTCTAGTATTTTGCTTTTTTATTTATATTTTATTTTACATTTTAGTTTAAAATTTCTACTTCATTATATATTATGTTTACTCTTTCTGTTTTGTTAGCACTAAGCATTTCCATTCTTTCTATTAGCCCTGAAGTTTTATTAATATATAAATTTTTTTCCTTTATATATGTATTAGAATTATCTAAAATTACAGTTAAAATTATATAATTTGAATCTTCATCAATTTGTGTACTTTGTACTTGGTTTTTATTTTCTCCTTTATATTCTTTTAAAAATACAGATAAATCTAATGCATTATTTGTTATTACATCATAATCTTCAAACACTTTTACTAAATTTAAATTTGTATTTTTTAAAGTTAATGTACCTTTTTCTCTTATTATTGTTACACCTTTAATATTACTTGGCTCTAATATTTCTTGGGAATTGTTATTTTCATCTATGTAGCACTGCTTTATTTTGTAAATACTTGAATTTTTATTACTATTTACTTCTACTTCTGCTACTAATTCATATGAGCTAATATTTAAAATTTGATTCACAATTTCTTGACTACTTTTATTATTTCCCATTTTAAAATTTTTAGCCGTATTTTTTTGAAAAAAATTTAAAAATATATAAATTGCTATTATTAAAATAATTAATATTGCACAAATAAAAAATATCCAATGAATTTTTTTATTTTTCAAAGTAATCCCTCCTAAAACTTACTAATTAATAGTATTCTCTTCAAAAATTAATTATTCATTGGATATTTTTAAAATATTCTTCTATTTTATTTATTAACTCTTCTTTGTTTTCTATTTTATTTATTTCATTTCTAAATTCACTAGAATTTTTTAAATTTTTTGTATACCATGCTATTTGCTTTCTTAGTTCTCTTATTGCTACGATTTCTGGTTTTTCTTCGAGTTCATATTTTATATGCTTTTCTATTATTTCTAGTTTTTGGCTAACTAAAACTTGTGGCAATTTTTTTCCTGTTTTTAAATAGTATATTATTCTTTCAAAAATCCATGGATTTCCAAAACTTCCTCTTCCTATCATTATACCATCTACACCAGTATATTCAAACATTCTTTTTGCACTTTCTTCATCTACTATGTCTCCATTTCCTATTACTGGTATTTTTACAGATTGCTTTACTTTTTTTATAATTTCTAAATCTGCTTTTCCTGAATAATATTCTGTTCTTGTCCTTCCATGTATTGTTATTGCAGATATTCCTGCATTTTCTGCCATTTGTGCAAATTCTACTGCAACAATATTATTTGCATCAAAACCCTTTCGAATTTTAAGTGTTACAGGTTTTGATGAATTTTTTACTACTGCCTTTATTATTTTTTCAGCTTTATTTATATCTTGTAGCAATTTGCTTCCATCACCATTTTTTATAACTTTTGGTGCAGGGCACCCCATATTTATGTCTACTATATCTCCTATTTTGCTTACATAATCTGCTGCATAGCCCATTGCTATTTCATCGCTTCCAAATATTTGCACAGATATCGGTTTTTCTTCTTTGCCTGTTTTTAATAACATTTTTGTTTTTTCATCATTATAATAAAGTGCTTTACTACTAACCATTTCTGTACAAACTAAGCCTGCTCCAAATTCTTTGCATATTTTTCTAAAACTATAGTCTGTTATTCCTGCCATTGGTGCTAAAATTATATTGTTTTCCAGGTTTACATTTCCTATTTTTAATTTTTTTAAGTAAATTTTTATTTCACCTACCTTTATTTTAGTTTTATTAAATTTTAATTTATAATTTTTTCCGTATAAATTTTATTATAAATTAATAATTTTTATACTTTCTAATTTATTTTACAAATATTGTTTTTTGCCTCTTTCCACTTATATTTAAAAGTATTCCAAGCATTATAAAATTTGTTATCATTGAACTTCCACCATAACTTACAAATGGCAAAGGAACACCTGTTATTGGCAATAATCCCATAACCATACCTATGTTTTCTAAAACATGAAATATGAAAATTCCAGCAATTCCAGAAGCAATTATTGAGCCTATGTCATCTTTTGCAGTTTTGGCAACATATAATATTTTGGTTATAAAATATACATATAGAATAATTATTGTACCTGCTACAACAAAACCCATTTCTTCTCCTATTACCGAGTAAATAAAGTCTGTTGTTTTAGGATATAAAAAGCCTAATTGTGTTTGGTTACCTTTTAATAATCCCATTCCTGTTAAGCCTCCTGCTCCTATTGCAAGTTTTGATTGTATTATATTATATCCTGCACCTCTTGGGTCAGATTCTGGATTTAAAAAAATATCTATTCTTTCTTTAGCATGTTCAGGTAATACAAAATTATATAAAAGTGGTACTGATACAATTATTATTATAAAAGTTGCTATTATATATTTTTTATTTATGCCTGATGTAAATAAAATAATTGCAAGTGCTACTATAAAAGCTGCTGCTGTACCATAGTCTGGCTCTAAAATTATTAATAATATTGGAATTCCAACTGTTACTAAAATTAATAATAGTCTTGTTGGTTTATTAATATCTTCCTTATATCTTGATTGTATTTTGGATATAACAAATGCTAAAAATAATATTACAAATATCTTTGCAAATTCACCTGGTTGAAGTGAAAATGAACCTATATCAAACCAGCTTGTAGCACCATTAATTGGCTCTGTAAATAAAACTCCTATTAGTAAAATTATGATAATTCCATAACTAATAGGTGAGATTTTTACTAAAAATTCATAGTCTATACACATTACTATTACCATTGCTACAATGCTTACTATAAGCCATATTATTTGCTTTTTAAATTCGTCATATTCTGTTTCTTGTGTAGCTGAAAATAGTGCAACTAATCCTATAGCTGATAGAATTAATGCAACTATTAATAACCCCCATTCCATATTTTTTAATTCTCTTTTTCTCAATTAAACCACTCTTTTTCTATTTTACATTTTCTTTTTATTTTCTTTAGTGTTATTTTCAGTGCTAGATTCTTTTTTTGTTTCATTCTTATTTTGCTTTTCTATAATATTTTTATTTTTTTCAGTATCATCAGTTTTTTCTGTGATGTTTTCTTTATTATTGTTTATTTCTTTATTATTTTCTTCTATATTTTCTTTTTCTTGATTAGTTTCTTCACTATTTTTTATGTTTTCTTTTTTATTATTTTCTTCTTTTTTAGAGTTTTTAGTATCATCATTTTCCATATTATTGTCAACAGATTTATTATTTTCTTTATTAGTTTTTTGATTATCATCTTTACTCATATTTGATTCTTCTATTTTTTTAGTAGAATTTTTTTCTTTGCTATTTTGTTTTTCATCATCATTTTTCTTTTCATTCTTGTCTTGCTTTTCAATTTTTCTTGCCTCATTTTTTATATTTAATATTGGAATGTTTGCATATAAAGCAGGTGCTCCATTTGTACCATCTTCATTTTCTTTATTTGTTAAATGAACATCTATTGCTTCTTCATCAACATCTATATATTTTTTTATTACATCAATTATTTCTTGTTTCATTAATTCTAGAAAATCAGCTGATACATTTGCTCTATCTTGCATTAATACTAAATGTAATCTTTCTTTGGCTGCATCTTTAGAATTTGCTACTTCCCTTTTTTCTTCTTTTTTTCCTCTATTTTTAAAGAAACTTATTATGCTTTCAAACATTCTTTTTTAACCTCCATAGTTTTGTGACTTAAACTTTATAAATTTTGCATTTGTTTTTCTATTTTCTAAATAAATTTTTTATTTTTTCAAAAAAACTTTTCTTTCTTCCTGGTATTGTTACTTCTATTTTTTCACCAAGTACTCTTTTAGCTATTTCCATATATGCTTTTCCTGATGGTGCTTTTTTGTTTTGAATTACTGGCTCACCTTTATTTGTTTGTGTTACAACATATTCATCATCTGGTACAACACCAATTAAATCTATAGATAATAAATCTACTATATCTTCAACATCCATCATTTCGCCTTTTCTTACCATATTTGGTTTTATTCTGTTTATTACAAGTTCTGGATTTTTTATTTCTGAAGATTCTAGTAAACCTATTATTCTGTCTGCATCTCTTATTGCTGATATTTCAGCTGTTGTTACTACTATTGCTCTATTTGCACCTGCTATTGCATTTTTAAATCCTTGCTCTATTCCTGCTGGGCAATCTATTAATATGTAATCAAATTCTTCTTTTAGTTTACTTGTTAATTCTCTCATTTGTTCTTCATTTACTGCACTTTTATCTCGTGTTTGTGCTGCTGGTAAAAGGTATAGTTCTTTAAATCTTTTATCTTTAATTAGTGCTTGTCTTAATTTACATTTTTCTTCAACAACATCTACTATATCATATACTATTCTATTTTCTAAGCCCATTACAACATCTAGGTTTCTAAGCCCTATATCTGTGTCTATTAATACTACTTTTTTGCCTTCTACTGCAAGACTTGCTCCTAGGTTTGCTGTTGTTGTTGTTTTTCCAACTCCACCTTTTCCCGATGTTATTACAATTACTTCTCCCATAATTTTCCTCCTTAGGATTTTAAAAACACTTAATTTTAATGATTATATAATACACTGATTTTAGCCAAAAGTCAATTGTTTGAGAGTAAAAAGCAAGACAAAATTATACCGAGATAGAAATTTTTTTAAAAATCCCTTTATCTCGGTAAAAACTTTATTTATACTTTTTTATTATAATTAATTATTATAAAATTGATAATCACCTGTTCCGACAAATGTTCCTCCCATTGCCTCTACATCTTGCTTAGATGTTAGGTTTAAGTTGAAATATATATTACTTTTTGCTACATTTACTTCTTGTTTAAATAAATCAATTTGCCATATTTCTTCTTGGCTTAATGCTTTATCCCATATCTTTAGACAGCTCATTTCTCCTATTAGTTGCCTATCTTCAGGTAAGTATGATGTACCTATGTTAAATCCTTCATATGGTAAAATTGTACGATTACTTAATGTACTTCTTAATTCTGAATTAATATATACCTTAATGTCTGTTCCATTATATACTACAACTATATCAACCCATTTATCATAATAAGATGTCATATCTGCACCAAATAACATTGTAGACTTAGCTGAAAATTGTATATCTATTCCCTCTTCACCTCTATGATTTCCCCATAAGCCCATATAATTTTTAGATTCTTGCTCTGTACGATTTATCTTTACTTTAGTTGCAACTGTATATGTTTTATAAAAATCATTCTGGTCAATATTATCAAATTCTATATGTGACCCACCGTTAAATCTTAACCAATAATTAGGTTCTTCCACATAATTTTGAACATTTACAGTGTGTACTACTACTGATTCTGTACCATCTGGCTTAGTTACTGTTATTTTAAATGAATACTCTCCATTTTTTGTAATTCCAAAAGGTAGTGATGGCTCTACTTTTGCTGTATATCCTTCTTCTGTTTTCATATCAAAATTTATATAACATTGTGTCCCATCAATTTGAGTATTTGCTGGTATTTGTCCATTTGTATCTAAAGTTATTCTTTCGTTTTGTATATCTACTAAGTCTTTAATATATAAAACTACTCTAAATCCCATATCACCATTTGCCGTCTTTGTTGTATTATAAGATTTTATTTGGGTTCCAGACATTGGCCAACTAGAACCATAATAATTAAAATATATATCTTCTACTTTCTCTGTATTTAAATCACTATATATACTTGTTGTATATTCTTGCACATTTCCTGCTAAATCATATACATTTTTTATTTTATTTTGTTCTGATGCACCTGATGTTAATAAATAATATTCATCTGCATTTTTTACATCTGAGCATTCTACCAATTCCATATTTTCGTAATTAAGATATTTAGCTTTTTCAGAATCTATATTAAATTGACTAGTTCCACAATTTCCCCAATTTGTATAATCTGTATCATTTTCTTTTCCTAAAAATTCTAATACAGCATTATATGCATTTTTACTATAAATCCTTGTTTTAATAGTGTCATTATCTTCTTTATACATATTTTCTGCTAATTCCATTGCCTTTTTTACTGTCACATAATTCCAAGGTAAAACATCTCTCTTAGAAACCACTGTTCCACCTTGCCAACCTGTCCAAATTTCTTCAGGTACATGATATTCTGAATCAACTTCTGTTATATCTAACCCTGTTGCACCTTCAATTCCCGCTTCAAATCTTCCTATATAAAATCCTTTATTCTTATTTACACTTTTTACAAATTCTTCTTCATCTGTTGCGAATGTTTCATCATCAGCCTTAAAATCTCCACCTTCTACTGGAATCCAAACAAATTGATTTCCACCTTTAGAGTTTTCTAAATCATCATCCTTTACATCAGATATTACTAATCCCTCTTCTTTGCTTCCACCAACATAATAAAATCCTTCTGGAATTTTTACTCCATCTACATATCTATAATCTACTTCTTCATTGTTCGGCTCTAAATAATCTGTATAATAAATATTGGTAATTCCATTATCTTTCACTCTTACGCCTTGCACATAAAAAATTCCATGAGTAATTTTATTTATTATATATAAATCTTGATAATTATTTACTTCTGCTTCATTATTTTTTACTTTTTCATAGTCTTTTCCATAATTTAAGCTAATTCCTTCCATTACTTGCAAATCTATTACATAAAACTCGTCTATATTTTCTAGTTCTTGGTTATTAAAAACATTTTTGATATTCTCACTTAAATTTGTATACTTTATTTTTGCTGGAATATTTCCATATTCATTATAAAATTCTGATACTTTATCTCTTAAATTTTGTATATCATTACTTAAATTTCTGTAATTTCTAATTTCAATACTATCTTTTGCATTATACACTAAAACCCCTGTAATTAATAAAAGAATAATAACAGTAATTGAAAGAGAAATTAGTGTAATACCTTTATCTAAAATTTTAAGTTTATTCATCTTTTGCATCTCCTTACCTATTTTTTTCATTATTAGTTTACTATTTTTTTTAATTAATTTCAATAGGTAATTTATAAATTTAAATTTACTTAAAAATACATACTCTAGGCACCACATCAAACTCTGTATATGCTGTATCTTTACTAACTCTACGTCCTAAAGTAAATTTCAAACTATTATTATTACACCCTGCATTTCTTACTACAACATTATTAGGTCCTTTTTCTAAACTAAATTCCCAAGCATTACCAACAAAATCATATATATTTAAAATTTTATTTCTTTCAGTTGCGCCTGTTGTATTTATTGCCCATATTTTTTCATTCTCTCCGTCTTTTTTAAATTGATTATTTACTTTTGTCCACTCTCCTACTTCCATAGTATCTTGATTTTGAATCATATAACTTCCTTTTTTTATCCAAAAAATTGAATTTGCATAATTTCCCCATGAGCTACAATCTTGTCTTAATTCTGCTTTTGATATTCCACTATTTTCTTCAATAAATTTACTTACTAAATCAAATTGTATTCCAAACATTAAGCTAGATGTGAGGTCTCCTGATTCCATATTTTCTGCTATATTTTGTGCTGCAGAAAGTGTAATATATCCCAATGGATAAGCTCCTTGTTTAATAACTGGATTTCTGTCTCCTAAACCTTGTGATGTTACATATGTATCTGATCCTGTTTCATATCTTCCCATCCAAAAGCCATGATTTTCATATATACTTCCTAGCATTTTATTTTTTAATTCATTATATTCTTGCTCTGTTTCTATGCCAATATCTTTACGCCATGTGTCCTCATATCCTTCTTGTCTATATTCTTTAGTATATTCTATAAGTGCTTGCTCTATTTTTTCATAATCTGTAGCACTTGATATATCATCAAATATATCTTTTGGAACTTTTATCCATACATATTCATTTCCTTCTTGATCTTGAATAACTAATCCTTTATTTATCACTCTTAAATCTTTTAATTCACTTATTTTAAAACCTTTTGGAATATATGCTGTATCTCCATTTTCATCTATATAATTTTTTGTTTCCTGATATGGCTCTGACCATTTTTCTTTTATTTTAAAATATAGTAGTGGCCTAAAAGCCATATCTCCATTTGCATATGTTGCATCTACACTTCTTGAATCTGCACTTGTTATATCTTGGAAATCATATCCTCCACCTCTTGATACACAAGGTCTTTCATCATAAATATCTTCATATGTACTTGTCTCTGTAGTCCATTCTCTTAAATTTCCTGCTAAATCATAAATATTACATTGTACATCACCAGTCTCTCCTGTATTTTTTCTTACATTAGATAGTGGTTTTTGTTTAGCATAATTTTTATTTTCTCCATATTTTTGTATGTAAAAAATAGTTGTATCCCAAGCATAACTATTTATTAAATCACTTTGTATATCCTCATTTCCTTCATACATTTTTTGACATACTGATACTGCATCAGATTGTTTTATATTATTCCATAATGCTCCTTCTTCTGTTGGTTTACTACTTGAATTACTTTTTGAAATAATAGAATTTGGTTTTCCATCTACACCATAACTTGCTTCAAATCTTGCTATATAGAAACCTTTATATAATTCTACACTTCTTTTAAATTCATATAAATCTTTTGATGCAATATTTCCACTTTCTGAAACATATTCTTCTATATAATAATTATCAATTAGCTTGTCTTTAAAATTTACATCTTCTCCGTCTTCACCAAATTTATATCTTCCAAGCTCAATATTTAAACCATCAACTGGCACCCAAACAAACTGATTTCCGCCTTTAGAATTATCCAAATCGTCATTTTTTATGTCTGATATTACTATTCCTTCTTCTTTGTTTCCTGCTACATAATAAAATCCATCTGGAATTTTTACTCCATCTATATATCTATAGTCAACTTCTTCATTATTTGGCTCTAAATAATCTGTATAATATGTAGTTACTACATTATTATCTTTTACATCTATTCCTTGCACATAAAAAATTCCTGCTGTTTTTTTATTTATTATGTACAAATCTTGATAATTATTTACTTCTTCTTCATTATTTTTTATTTTCTCATAGTCTTTTCCATAATTTAAACTTAAACCATTCATAACTTGAAGGTCAATTACATAAAATTCATCTATATTTTCCAGTTCTTCATTATTTAAAACTAATTTCAAATTTTCACTTATATTTGTATATTTTATTTTAGCCGGAATATTTCCATATTCATTATAAAATTCTGATACTTTATCTCTCAAGTTTTGAATATCATTACTTAAATTTTTATAATTTCTTATGTATATACTATCTTTCGCATTATATATTAATACTCCTGTAATTAATAATAATATTATGACTGTAATTGAAAGTGATATTAATGTTATTCCTTTTTGCTTCCTATATTTTGTTTTATTTATATTAGTAGTATAAAAATTTAGTAGATTACCTCTCTCTCTCTCTCTCTCTCTCTAGAGCCTCAACAGTTACACGATTCATATTTTTCTTCCTTTCTTACTTTGATTTTTATTATAAATATATTTCATATTTTTGTCAATTTACCATAATTATTATTTTCTAACTCATTATTACATTCTTGCTTTATTATTTTGAACTATAATCATTAAGTCTTTCTCCTTCTAATTTATTTTTTACTTCTTCATACAACTTCATTTTTTTATTATAAATAATACTTTCTCTTAATACAATACACCATAAATATAAAATTATTATAAATATTGATATATTTTTTAAATACAATATTGCAATACTTGCTATTGCTGTTAATACAATATTAGTTACAATAGAAATATCATAAATAAAACTTTGTGCTTTTTTTCTTCCTAAAAATATATGTAAAATTCCTTTTAAAATTCTTCCGCCATCTAATGGATATATTGGTAACAAATTAAATATTGCTATTAATAAATTTAAATATATAATTAAAAGCTTTTCTGTATAATCAATATTTATAAAAAAAGCAATAATAGTTATTAATATATTTATCAAAGGTCCTGCAAGTGCAACTATTATCTCCTTTAAAATTAATTTATTACCATTATGTAATTTACTCATAAAATCATCTAAATTTACTCTAAAAGAAACTGTTAATCCAACTGGTATCAACTCTAATTTATCTGGTTTAAATCCTAACAATATTCCAGCAACTAAATGAGCAAGCTCATGTATAATTGCAAAAATAATCATTAATATATATATTTCTAATTGTTTTGTAAAGTAAAAAACAATTAGAAATAGAAAAATTTTTAAATCAATCCTAAATCTCATACTTAATTTTGTCCTTTCAAGATTATAAATCCAATATTTTTTGTGGGTCTACTACTCTTTCTTTGTATCTTACTTCAAAATGCAAATGTGGTCCTGTCGAATTACCCGTCGAGCCAACTTCTGCAATCTCTTGCCCTTGCACAACTTTATCTCCTTGATTTACATATAATGCATTACAATGAGCATAAATTATACTCACTTCACCTATTTGTATTTTTAAGTGTTTTCCATAATCACCCTCTTCAGAAGCTAAAACTACTTCTCCTTCTGTTGCTGATTTTATTTTTGTTCCTATAGCTGCTGCTATATCTGTTCCAGTATGATTTTTAGGTACATTAGGGCTTGTAGGATCTCTAACTCCAAAACTAGAAGTTATAACACCTTCTATTGGTTTTATAAAAGTTGTTGTAGCTTTTATATTTTGCAAATCTTGTTCTTCTTGTGACAAATTATCTTGATTTTCTTCTACTATATCTGTTCCATCACCAGAAGCTCCTCCTATAGCTAAACTATTAGCATTTTGCCCTTCTATGCTATTTTGACTTTCTCCATTACTATTTGCTACATTTTGAGAATTCGTATCCTCAGAATTTAAAGCTTGATTATTCTCATTATTCATATCTTGATTTATATTTTGATTTTCAGCATCTTCTTCATTATTTTTCAGATTCGATATTATCCCAGTTATATAATTCTTACAATTTTCATAAATTTCTACAAAATTTGTATCATATGACAATATTTCATTTACCTTTTTAATAAAATCTTCTGAAAATATAAATTGACTATTATTTACTATATAAATAACCAAATATATCAAAATACATATTATAATTTGCATAACCATCTTTTTTAACAATCTAATATCTTTATTACTAGTATCATTTGTATTTATATTCACTGTAGCTTGCTTATTTATATTTTCTCCTCTTCTTCTTTTGTATATTTCTTCAGCTCGTCTAATTTTTTCTTCTACCGACATTATTCTTTCCATCACAAAAACACCTCTTCCTTAGTTTCTTTATAAACTATATGTAAATTCAATTATCTTTATTACTATCATATAAATTTTTTTATACTTAAATTGTCAATAGGTTATCAATAGTTCTCAATAAAAAGGCAATTTATGAACTTTAGGGACGTTCCTTAAAGTTCATTTTTTATAATTTAATAATTTATTTATAACTAAGCAATAAAAATGAACTTTAAGGAACGTCCCTAAAGTTCATAAAATTATTAATAAAATAAATTCTACTATTGATATTATTTTAAGTCCTATTAATAGTTTTTTATTTTTTTTGTATTTCATTTTCAAATTTTTTTCTTGTCTTTTTTCTTCTTTATTTTTTTCTATTTTTCTTATATATTCATTTATAAGCATTTCCGCTTCTTTTACTATATAATCTTTTTCTTTTGATGTATTTGTTTTTTTAGAATTTATTTTTATTTCTTCTTGTTTTTTTATATATTCCAAGTTTTTTACCTTTTGACTTTGTTTTAAAACTACGATTGCCTCTTCGACTAGGTTTGATGGTAAATTTTTAAGTATTATCATATTTTTTAAATTACTTGCTTCCATTTGTATACCTCCTAAATTTATGTATTTATATTTATTTTTTCCATATTTTTTTGAACTTATACAATTTTATATTTTAAATTTCATTTCTTTTTTCTAATGTATATATTAGTACAAAAAAATTTTTGCAATTTTAAATAAAAATTCTTAAATTCTATTTCTTATTACTTTTTTGTAGGTGTTATTATTATACTAATATCATTATCACCTTTATATTTACTTATTAAATCTTCTGAAAAACTTGCTAGGTCACTTGAAAGTATAATTGTAGTATATTTATTTTCTTTTAATTCTTTAATTTTTAAATCTACTTCGTCTGGTGTTTCTATTTCGTAAACATCAAAACCTAACCCTTTCACCATTTTATAGCTTTCTGAATCTTTAAATTTTAAAAAAGAAATTTTCATCTTAAAAAACCTTTCCATTATATTAAATTGATTTTTAGTAAATTTATTTAAATTAGTATATCCAATTTTTATTTTTCTAAACTTTATTCTTATTAGATTAATTAAAAGCAAGGTTTTTTAATTTTAAAACTTTGCTTTTAATTATACCAAAAAATAAGCAATAGCTTTTTTTCCTATTGCTTATTTTCTTTCTTATATGCAATTATTCCTATTACTAAAATAACTATTATTATAAATAACACACCATATCTAAATCCATCTCTTAAATCAATATTAGGAACAATCTTTTCTTTTTCGCTTTGTACTTGAAAAAGATTTCTTAATACTTTATTTTTATTAACTATTTCATAATCATCTGTATAATTCCATAATAACTCTATTTCTGCTATTGTTTTTCTCTGCTGGGCTCCCTTTTTTCTTTCTTCTTTGCTATAATAATAATCTGAAAATTCAATATCAGAATAATAATTATCGCTTATATCTCCTTGAAAAAGTCCATATTCTGTAAATCTTGCAATACTTCTTACCATTCCACCATAACTATTTTCTGAACTATAATCTATAAGAATTGTATCTAGTTCATTTTCATCTCTTTTATAATATCTTATTTCATGTATTTGTAATGAACTTGGGGCTTTTAATTGTTCTTTCAAATGTATAATTGCTAACCCAACACCAGCTTCTTTCCTAGTAAGCAAATTACAAAAGATTATTAATAAAATTATTTCTACTATTGTAATGATAATTAGTATCTTTTTCTTTTTTTGATTTATATTATTAAATTTTTCTATTATATTTTTTAATTTGTTATTTTTCATTTTTAATCCTCTCTCATAACTTTTTAATTATATGCTATTAAACCTTCTCTATCTTCTTCTGGTAATATATTTCCTTCATATTTATCAAGCCAATGTGTAATATATGGATTTTTCCATTCTTCACCATTATAAAATATAGCATCTCTTACACAGGCAATAACATATTTTACATTATGAGGATAATCTATCTCCCAGCCTCTATCCATTCCTGTTGAATCACCTGGAACTAAATTAGCTGTATCATCCCTTCCTACAAAAAAATATTCGTCTTTATCCCCGGCATATTCTCTTATTTTTACAGGTAAATAATTTTCATCATATGCTAAAAATATGATATTGTATTCTTTTACGATTTCATCAGTATTATTTTTTACTTCTGCTAATAATACATCTGGATATAAATTCTTAAATTCCTCATGTTGTGACTTTAACATTGCTGTTTTACATATCAATTTTTGCTCATTTTTTAATTTTTCAATATCAATACTTTCATCATTTTCTTTTGTTTCATTTTTATTTTCTACACTACTATTTACTTTTTTTCCTATACTATTATTTTGTGTATTAACAAATTCTTGATTACTTTCAATTTTATTTGTATTTTGTCTATTATCTTTTAAATATACAAAAAATATTATTGCTGCAACAATTATAATTATAATAATTAGTGCCACCAATATTTTTTCCACTAAAAAGTTTCTTTTATTAATCCCCATATTATTTCTACCTTTCCTATCAATCTATTTTTCATATTCCTATGATTTTAATAGTATTTTTCTTTCTTCTTCAAATTGACTTTCTGTTATTACACCTTTTTCTTTTAACATTTGCAATTTTTCTAACTTTTCATATTTTGAAAATTCGCCTTTTCTTTTTTCGTCTCCCCTTATACATAAAATCATAATAATACCAAAAACTGAAAAAAGAAATCCTAATATAAAACCAAGTCCCCCTTTGTTTGTACTTTCTCCAATACTTCAACCTATTGTACCTGTTACAAGTTCTAATAGAATTACCCAAAAAATAAAGTCCATAATATTTTTACTCCTTTCAACTTCATATGCCTGGATTATATCACAGCAAATTTACTTTGTACACATTTTGTACACTTATTTTTGATTTATTTTTGAGTACTATATGTAATAGGTGGTGTATATGGAAAAATTAAAAATAAAAAAATCTTCAAAGGCAAATGATACAGTAACAAGAACAATTCGTATAAATGGAAACACTTTTGATAAAATCAATGAATTAGCAGAAAAAAAACAGTTAAGTTTTAATAGTGTTATAAATCAAATTATTGAATATGGTTTGTCTAATTTAGAAGAGTAACAAATGGCTTTTTTTCATAAAAAATCCCAAGATTTATTGGTTTTATTTTAATAAATATATTAAAATAATAATCAATGAATCTTGGATGTTTAGTACTTTATATTAAATTGGTTTATTGCATTGGTAGAAGATTTTTCACTTAATTTATTTTTCTTTGCATACTGTTTATTGCAATGGGTAAGGATTTTAAAATTTTCTGTATCTTTTCCGATTCTAAGGTTTGATAAAATCTTATGCACTCTTTAATTCTAAGCGTAACTTATCAGCTATCATCGCTATAAATTCTGAGTTAGTAGGCTTTCCTTTTGCTGCTGAAATTGTGTAACCAAATATACTCTCCACTGCTGCTTGCTCTCCTCTTCCCCATGCCACTTCTATTGCATGGCGAATTGCGCGCTCCACGCGTGATGGAGTTGTACTAAATTTTTTAGCAATTTGCGGATACAAACTTTTTGTAATTTGATTTATAACCTCTATATCATTTACAACCATAATAATTGCTTCTCTTAAATATTGATAACCTTTTATATGTGCTGGCACACCTACCTCATGAATTACATTTGTAACTAATGCTTCTAGATTATCTTCACTTTTTACTGCACCATTTGAAATCTCTACATATTTCATTTTAGGCTCTCTTGCAATAAAATTATTTCCTTGCTTACTTGGCCTATAATTTTTTAATTCTCTTATTCTTTTTATAAGTAACTCTATATCAAATGGTTTTACTACATAATATTCTGCTCCCAATGAAACCGCTTTTTGTGTTATTTTGTCTTGTCCTACAGCTGAAAGCATTATACAAATTGGTTTTTTTACTGTTTTTACTATATTTATTTTTTCTAAAACTCCTATTCCATCTAAATGTGGCATTATTACATCTAATAATACTACATCTGGAGTTGTATTTGTAATCATATCTACAGCTTCTGTACCATCTCTTGCCATTCCTATTACTTCCATATCTTCTTGCTCATCTAAATATGTAGCAAGTGTTTTGGTAAAATCTTGGTTGTCATCTGCAATTAATATACTAATTTTTTCTCTCATCAGTATCCCTCCTAATTTTTTCAAATGTAAATTTTTTACAGTTGTGATTATATCTTCTTATTTGGGATATTACAAGAAAATTGATTTTTTTTATATAGATTTTTTATGAAACAGGCAAAATTATATACATTTATCTATAATTTTTTTATCTAAAACATTTAAATAAGATAAATTTATCTCTTTTGTCTCATAATCTTTAATAAGTCTTTCTTTTTTTTCTTCATCTGTTGTCAATTTACAAACAATATTCTGCTCATATTTTACATCTATTATATTAATATCATTTTTATTACAATAATATTTAAATTTTTCAAACTCTTTATAATCAAGTATTGCTTCAATTTCATATCCTAGTATTTGCATCTGTCTTTTGGATGATTCAATTGCCTTTATAGTAACATCTGAATATGCTCTAACAAGTCCTCCTGTACCTAATAAGATTCCTCCAAAATATCTAGTTACTACAACTAAAATATTCACTAAATTATTTTTCCTTAAAATATTAAGCATTGGCATTCCAGCTGTACCAGAAGGCTCACCATCATCACTTTCTCTTTCAGTTATAGTTTTTTCTTTATCTACTACTCTATAACAAAAACAATTGTGTCTTGCATCTTTATACTTTTTTCTAATTTCTTTTAATTTTTCCTCTGCTTCTTCTTTAGTGTTTACTGGAATAATAGTAGCAATGAATTTTGATTTTTTTTCTACTAATTCAGATGATATCTCTTCTTTTATAGTTATAAATTCTTCCATATTTCATACATGAAGGTGGCTTTAAATGTCAAAGTGAACGGGGATAGTTATCTAAGCTTAAGTTAAAGGTATTGATATATCTTAAAATGCAATGACGCACAGTTTGGGAAGATGCAAATTAGTATAGACCAGTCCAGCGCAACTCCTCAAACTTTGAATTCACTACTTTAGTTATTTATATGATATGTCCGACCAGCAAGAAACGGAATTTTAAGATATATCAATACCTTTAACTTAAGCTTAGATAACTATCCTCCGTCCCCTTTGACATTTTAAGCCACCTTCATTTTTCCTCCTATTTAAATTATTATACTATTTAATTAATTTTGTCCTGCTACAAAACCTGTTGAATATGCAATTTGCAAATTAAATCCTCCTGTATAAGCATCTACATCTATTATCTCACCTGCAAAATATAAACCTTTACATATTTTAGATTGCATAGTTTTTGGGTCTATTTCTTTTATATTTATTCCACCTGATGTAATTATGGCTTCTTCAATTGGTCTAAAATTTTTAATTTTCAAAGAAAATTTCTTTAATAGTTCTACTAAATTTTTTCTTTCTATTTTTGTAATTTCATTTACCTTTTTTTCTGGATTTATGTTACTTTTTTCAATTATTACAGGTATCAACTTCTGTGGCAAAAGTTTGTCTAAACTATTTTTAAATTGCTTATTTTTTACTTCTTCAAAATCTCTTATAATTCTTTTTTCTAATTTTTCTTGTGATAATGCAGGTTTTAAGTCTATATTTAATGTTACATTTTTTTGTGCTAAAATTTCTTCAATATTTTTATATCTTACCAAATGTGCTGAACTACTAAGAATTATTGGCCCTGATACTCCAAAGTGTGTAAATATCATTTCGCCAAAATCTTCATATATATTCTTGTTATTTTTTTCATCTCTTATAATTATTCCTACATTTCTTATTGATAACCCTTGTAATTTCTTACAGAAATTGCTTTCATATATTTCTAATGGAACTAATGATGGTTTTATTTTTGTTACTGTATGACCCAATTTTTTTGCCATACTATATCCGTCTCCTGTTGAACCTGTAAGAGGATAGCTCTTTCCTCCTGTTGCTAATATAACTTTATCTGCTTCAAGCTTTCTTCCATTTACAATAACACCTATTACCTTGTTTTCTTCTTTGTTTTTAATAATTTCTGTTACATTTGAATTGTAATAAACCTTTACTTTTAATTCTTCTAGTTTATGTTTAAAACAATCTAATACATCTTTTGATTTATCTGTAATAGGAAATATTCTATTACCTCTTTCTTCTTTTACTACTAAACCTTGTTTCTTCAAAAAGTTAATGATATCTACATTATTAAATTTTTGAAATGCGCTATATAAAAACATACCATTTCCTGGTATATTTTTTATAAAATTATCAATATTTAAAGAAGATGTTATATTGCATCTTCCCTTTCCTGTTATTAATAATTTTTTTCCTAACATATTATTTTTTTCTAATATGATTACATCATTTCCAGCAGATTTTGCACTAATTGCTGAAAGCATTCCTGCTGGACCTCCACCTATTACTACAACTTTCATCTTTAAAATTCCTTCTTAACTTATTTACACATTTCTTCTATAGCTTTTAATATACCATATTTTCCATATTCATATGTTAGCCCTCCTTGCATATATGCAATATAAGGCTCTCTAATTGGTCCATCTGCACTTAATTCTATTGTTGAGCCCTCTGTAAATGTACCTGCTGCCATTATTACTTCATCTTCATATCCTCCCATTGGGCTAGGCTCTGGAATAACATTAGAATCTATTGGTGAACCTTTTTGAATTCCTTGGCAAAATTTTATTAATTTTTCCTTATCTCCTAATTTTATTGTTTGTACAATATCAGCTCTTTTTTCATTATATTTTGGATCTACACTATATCCTAATTTTTCTAATATACAACTTGAAAATACTGCTGTTTTCATACTACTTGCAACAACCTGTGGAGCAAAAAATAATCCTTTTAAAAATTTTGTATTTTGCTCAAGTGATGGTCCTATTTCTTTTCCTATTCCTGGTGCTGTTAGTCTTTCTGCACACAAGTTTACTAATTCATTTTTTCCTACTATATATGCACCACTTGTCGCAATTCCTGCACCTAAATTTTTCATTAGTGAGCCGGACTGCTATATCTGCTCCAACTTCTATAGGTTCTCTTTCTTGTACAAATTCACCATAACAGTTATCTACCATTATTATAACTTCTTTATTTATTTTTCTTATCTCTTTTATAACATTTTCTATTTTTTCTATAGTTAAGCTCTTTCTTGTTGAATATCCTCTTGACCTTTGTATTTCTATTAGTTTAATATCATTTTTTTGAACTCTTTCTAAAATTTTTGGTATATCAAAATCATTGTTTTCAAGCTCTATTTGTTCATATTTTATGCCATATGATTTTAAAGAACTTTTACTTACATCTTTTCCAAGTCCTATTACAGTTTGAAGTGTATCATATGGAGCTCCTGTTATACTTAACATTGTATCATTTGGTCTTAATAAAGCAGATAGGGTAATTGCTAATGCATGTGTACCAGATATTAATTGTGCTCTTACTAAACTGCTTTCTGCTTTAAATATTTCTGAATATATTTCTTCTATTTTATTTCTTCCTGGCTCATCTATTCCATAACCTGTTGAAGAATTTAAATGCATTTCTTGTAAATTGCATTTTTGAAAACTTTTTATTACTTTAATACTATTTATTTCACATATTTTTTCAATTTCTGCAAATTGAGGTTTTACCTCTTCTTCCACCTTTTTTACTAATTCATTAATTTCCATTATAAATTCCATTCCTTCCTAAATTACTAAAATTTATATGAGTTTATACTAAGCTTCTATTTTTCCTCCACCTAGCAATACACCTTTTTCATCATAAAATACTATAGATTGTCCAGGAGTAATTGCTCTTTGTGGCTCGTGAAATTTTATTTTGATTATTTCACTTTTATTGCTTTTTATATTTCCAATATAATTTATGTTTTCCAAATTTTCTAATTTCTTTATACTTTCAATTTTACATTTTGCATCTTTACTTCTATATCGTACCTTTGCAAACAATTCTTTTCCTTCAAATTCCATATTTGGAACTTGCCAATTTATATTAGTTACATATAAACTATCAGCATATAAATCTTGCTCTTTGCCAACTATTACCTCATTTTTTAAAGGATTTAATCCTATAACATATAAAGGCTCTTTAAAACTTACACCTAAACCTTTTCTTTGACCTATTGTATAATTTACATATCCACTATGTTTTCCTAGGACTTCTCCATTTTTTAGTACAATATTGCCTTCTTTAGGCTTTATTTTTCCACATTTTACTAAGAAATGTTTATAACCTTTTTCATCTATAAAACAAATTTCCTGACTATCTTTTTTTTCTGCTACTTCTAAATTGTTTTCTAGTGCTATTTTCCTTATTTCATCTTTAGAATTATAATTTTGAAGTGGAAATATTATATAATCTAATTTTTCTTTAGGAATACCATATAAAAAATAAGTTTGGTCTTTTCTTTGTTCATTTGCTTTCATTATAACATTTTGGTTATATTCTTTAGAATATTCAATTTTTGCATAATGGCCTGTTGCTACAAAATCTATTCCAAGTTCTTTTGCTTTTTTAAAAAAGCTTCCAAATTTTATATATTTATTACATACTATACAAGGATTAGGAGTTCTTCCCATTTTATATTCTTCTATAAAATCTTTTACTACATCATCATAAAATTCTTCGTGTAAATCAAAAACAATGTGGTTGATATTTAATTTTTCACAAACTTTTTTAGCATCTTCTATTGCTTTGTCATTTTTAGCTTTAGATACAACATCATTTTCCCATAGCCTCATAGTTGCACCAATTACTTCATATCCTTGCTTTTTTAATAAAATTGCAGAAACAGAACTATCTACTCCTCCACTCATTCCTAATAAAACCTTTTTTTGCATCTATATCTCCTTTATTATCTTTTTACACTATAGCAATATTATACTACAAAAAGTTACAAAATCCAAGAAAATAATATGAATTTTTAGCTATATTATAATTTCACATTTTCATTAACATACCATACAATTAACAATTTTATTAGCTTAATAATACTAAATATCATTTCACATAACAAATAAATACTTAGTTCCCTTTTCTATTTTGTTTTGATATTGTTTTTATAACATTAAGCTAGCCTTGCATTTTTGGTAATATTAAGTATCGTTTTTACCGACCGGATAAAATTTATTTAAACTATTATAACTTTGGCAACTTTTTTCATCTCTTTTTAACCAAGTTTTATAATATTTGCATATAGGAGGTTTCTATGAAATTTGATTCAGATAAATTTAGCTATAGACTATTATCTTTAATGGAAGAATATAATTTAACACAAAAAAAATTAGCTGAAATGGTAGGAACAACTAATGTAACAATTTCAAGATATATAAATGGTGATAGAGAGCCAAGACTTGAAATAGCAACAAAACTTGCTAATGTTTTTCATGTTTCTATTGATTACTTACTTGGTAATACCGAAAATAAACAAATTGATTTAGAAAATGGAAATATATATTTGGATATATCAAATATTTTAATAAAATTATATAAGTTAACTCCTGACACTAAACTAACACATGAACAAATTGAATCAGCTAAAGATTTACTACTTGCTGGTAAAAACCTTATAATGCCCAAAAAACCTAATAAGAAGAAAGATGTTGGTTAATCTGGGACAGGTCCGGACTGACCAAAAATGGTTAACTTGGGACAGGTTTGTTTCCTTTTTCTACTTCTTTTTCTTGCTCTTTTGGGGGGGTTAAGGGAGAAAATTTATGTTTTTTTAATGTGCAAAATGGAATAATTTAGAAGTTCTTTGCGAAATAATTGGAATAATGTTCCGTAAAA
>CAKNNA010000025.1 GCA_930989765.1 uncultured Clostridium sp.
CCGCTTCGGTTTATTCTCTAAAGGATTTTATTGTTTACTTTTCAATGTACTTTTTGTCCTCAATTCGTGTGGACATTTTGTATTATACTATGGTTTTTTTTGTTTGTCAACACTTTTTTTCATTTTTTTTATTTTTTTATTTTGGTAATTTTTTCTGTTAATTTTTTATACCTTAAATCGCCTGAAAATACTAGCTTTTTGGACTTTTTCTATTTTGTTTTACGTTTACTTTTAAAACATGTTCGAAAAGTAAAGAAAAGAAATTTTAAGATACATTAACACTTTTAGCATTAATTTAAATAAATCTTTAATAGATGAATAAAAATGGCAATTTTCAAAAATTACTTTGAAAATTGCCATTTTTCTCCGTCCCTTTTGACATTTTAATTATTTTCTTCTTGAACTACTTTAATAAAAATCTTATTTATTAGTTTTGTATTTTCATCATAGCTCATAGTTACATTAAATTTTTCACCATTATTTTTTTCAATTACATCTGCAATTTCTGATAAAATTTCTTGATTATTACTGTCTCTTTCTATATCTATTGTAATTTGAGTAAGTTTTCTGTCTTCTTCTTTTTCAGCTTCTGAAAGTTCTATATTAGCATCTTTTATGTTATTTTTAGCAACTTCTAGTAAGTCTTTTATATTATCAGCTGTTAAATCATTTCCTATAAAAAATGTTAGATTAGAATTAAATCTGTTTCTTTCAGTTTCTGACACTTCTACTGGTGCTTCTTCAAATATATTTTCCTTTATAAATCCTAGACTTTTTAAACAAGAATTTATATCTTCAGTTTTTATATTATCATATATTGTTTGAAGTTGATTGTTTATATTTTCTTCTAATGCTGCTTTTATTGTCAAAGCTTGCTCTTTTTGCAATTGGTCTATTCTAATATTGTTTTGTGTGTCTAATACAATCTGATTTTCAAAGTTATCTACTAAATTTATATCTTCTTTTACATATAATGTTGCTATATTTTGAATTTTATCATATGTTATATTCATATTTCTTGTTATTATTTTATCATTTTTAGTTTGGTTAAATTCTAGCTCTATTCCTTGACTTTTTACTCCATTTTCTAATGTTTCATGTTTTAAAATTACTTCTTGGCTTGTATTACTTGTTTTATTTTGAATTTCATATATGCTTTTTTGTACCTTGCTTTCTGCTGTTTTAGTGTTTTCTATTGTTATAATATTTTCTTCATTATTTATTGAAATTATAGTTTCATAATCTTGTGCTTGTACTATAGTTTGCACTAATTGACCATTACTTTCTAAAACTTCTACTTTTATTTGTTCATTTCCTATATTAGTGCTTTTTATGTCATTTATCATTTGATTTAGATATTCAGTATAACTTTCTCTTGTTAATGGATTATTTCCTAATTTTATTCCATAATTATTTAATGTTTGTGATATATTATCTATTTTACTTAATATTATTTCATCAGTTGATAATTTTTCTAATATTTTTATTATGATATTATTATATTTTTCTTTTGTAAGTGTAATGTAATATCCATTTGTTGTTAAACTAGTATTGTTTTCTAATGTAAGTACTTTTGTTTCTTTTCCAAAAGATTGCTTATCAGTATTTTGTTCTATTATGCCTAGATATGTTTGACTTAATATGTCTATTTCATCTTGATTAAATTCTATAATTTTATCTATTTCTATTTCATTTGTATATTGTAAAACTTTTTTTATATCTTCTTCATTTAAATCTGTATTTTCTGCAAGTTTTGCAGTATTTCCTTTTTGAATTGATACAAATTGTAATATATTATCTAGCCTAATTCCTTGAATATCACTTTCATCAATATATTCAAATCTTGCAATTTTTTGGCTATTGCTTTCATTCTTGTAATTTAGGGTTACATCTCTATATTGGTAATTGGATTTTTTATCTACATTTCCTTTTACTGTTATTTCAGCATTATTTATTGTATTATCCTTGTTTTCTGCACTTGTACTTACATTGCTTGTATATTCTACATTTGCAGTTAATGTAGATGTATATTTATTTTCATCTAGTGCTTTTTGTAGTTCACTTGGGTTATTATTCATTATTTCTACTATTTTTGTTATATTTTGTGCAATATATTTTTCAAATAATTGCTGTTCTGATTTAAAGCTATCTGTGTTTAGATATAAATAAGCTATTACTCCTCCAATTGAACTTAATATTAGTATTGTAAAAATTATTATTAATGCAATGATTAATCTTCTTTTTTTTCTTGGCATCATCATATGTATTTCCTCCGTTTTTTATTATTATATATTATATATATTTTTTTATTTTTTTACAAGCTTTTTATTATGTTTTTTATATAATTCTGAATACTTTTTTTATAATTTAAGAGCTATATTTATAAAAAACTTTGGAATGTAGATTATAACTTATAAATCTTGCCTTCCAAAGTTTTTTTATAATAATTATAGCTGTGAATTGTAAAATATATTATATATTTTTATTAATTTCTTATTAAAATTATAAGACTTCTCTTTGTCTTAACGCTTCATATACAACTATTCCGGTAGATACAGATGCATTTAAAGAGCCTATTTTTCCTTTCATAGGAATTTTTACTAAAAAATCACAATTTTTTCTTACCTTTTCACTTATTCCTTGTCCTTCATTTCCTATAACAATTCCTAAAGGTCCTGTCAGATCTTGATCATAATAATATTTTTTAGTATTAATATCTGTTCCGCAAATCCATAGTCCTGTCTCTTTTAGTTTTCTAATACTGTCTGATATATTATTTACTCTTGCTATTTTCATATGTTCTACAGCTCCTGCTGATACTTTACTTACAGTACTATTTACTCCAGCTGCTCTCCTTTTTGGTATTATAATTCCATGTATTCCTGCTGTTTCTGCTGTTCTTATTATTGAGCCTAAATTATGTGTATCTTCTATTCCATCTAGAATTAATACAAATGGATCTTCATTTCTATTTTTAGCATTTTCTAATATATCTTCTATTTCGCAGTAGTCAAATGGTGGTACAATTGCAATTATTCCTTGGAATTTTTCTGTTTGTGCCATCTCTTGCATTTGTCTTTTATCTTTTTCTACTATTACTATTTTTCTTTCTTTTGCTATTGCTATTATTTTATTTATTGATCCATGCTTTTCTCCTCTTGTTACATAAATTTTATTTATGTCCTTTTTGCTTTCTAATAATTCTAATACAGAATTTCTTCCTTCTACTTGGTCTTGATATTGCTCACTTTTTTTACTTTCTTCTTTCATTTTTCATTCCTTCCTTAAGGTTAAATTTGTTATATATTTTTAATTGCAAAACTTTATTCATCATCTAATTTTAAAACAGATAAAAAGGCTTCTTGTGGAACTTCTACATTTCCAATTTCTCTCATTTTCTTTTTTCCTCGTTTTTGTTTTTCTAATAATTTTTTCTTTCTTGTAATATCTCCTCCATAGCATTTAGCTAAAACATCTTTTCTCATTGCAGATATTGTTTCTCTTGCTATTATTTTTCCTCCTATTGCTGCTTGTATTGGTATTTTGAATAATTTCCTTGGTATTACTTCTTTTAATTTTTCTACCATTTTCTTTCCACGTTCATAACTTCTATCTTTATGTAATATAAAACTCAATGCATCCACTTGTTCATTATTTATGTATATATCTAGTTTTACTAAATCTGATTTTCTGTATTCTTTAAATTCATAGTCAAATGATGCATATCCTTTTGTTTTTGATTTTAAGTTGTCAAAAAAATCATATATTATTTCATTTAATGGCATTTCATAGGTAAGAGTTACTCTTTTTTCATCTAGGTATTGCATATCTTTATATATTCCTCTTCTTTTTTGACATATATCCATTATATTTCCTACATATTCTTTTGGAATATATATATTTGCTGTTACTATTGGCTCTTCTATATATGAAATTTCTTGACTACTTGGCAAGTCTGATGGGTTATATATATCTAATATTTCTCCAGATGTTTTATGTACTTTATATATTACTGATGGAGCTGTTGTAATTAATCCTAAATCAAATTCTCTGTCTAGTCTTTCTTCTATAATTTCTAAGTGTAATAATCCTAAAAATCCACATCTAAATCCAAAACCAAGAGCCGCTGAATTTTCTTGCTCATATACTAAAGCTGCATCATTTAATTGTAATTTTTCAAGTGCTACTTTTAGATTATCATATTCACTTCCGTCTACTGGGTATATTCCACAATATACCATTGGCACTACTTTCTTATATCCTTTTAATGGTTTTTCTGTAGGATTATTTTTTAGTGTTACAGTATCTCCTACATGTATATCTGATAAATTTTTTACACTTGCTGCAATATAACCTACTTCTCCTGCTTTTATTTCTTTTGTAGGCATATATGACCCTGGAACAAAATATCCAACTTCTGATACTATATATGTTTTATTTGTTGCCATTAGTAATATTTCGTCTCCTACAGCTACTTTTCCATTTTGAACTCTTACATATGCTACTGCACCTTTGTAATTATCATAATATGAATCAAATATTAGGCATTCTGTTTTTGCATTTTCGTCTCCTTTTGGTGCTGGCAAGTCAGTTACTATTCTTTCTAATACTTCTTCTACATTAAGACCTGATTTTGCTGAAATACAAGGTGCAGATTGAGCATCTATTCCTATTATTTCTTCTATTTCTTTTTTTACTTCTTCTACTCTTGCATTTGGAAGATCTATTTTATTTATTACAGGTAATACTTCTAAGTTATTGTCTATTGCTAAGTATACATTTGCAAGTGTTTGTGCTTCTACTCCTTGAGTACTATCTACTACCAAAATTGCTCCATCACATGCTGCTAGACTTCTTGATACTTCATAGTTAAAATCAACATGCCCTGGAGTGTCTATTAAATTAAATGTATATTCATTTCCATCTTTTGCTTTATATTTCATTCTTACTGCTTGTGATTTGATGGTTATTCCTCTTTCTTTTTCTATGTCCATATTATCTAGCACTTGACTTTCCATTTCTCTTGTGGAAAGTACCCCTGTCATTTCTATTAGCCTGTCTGCCAATGTTGATTTACCATGGTCTATATGTGCAATTATACTGAAATTTCTTATATATTTTTGTCTTTCTTCCATATTTCCTCCATTTTTTTTGCTATTTTATCATAGTTTTGTTTAATCTGCAATATGGCAATTGTTAAAAATATGCTAGCTATTGAAATAATAGTTAGCATATTTTACCTTTCTTATTAACATGTTTAATTTTAACTTTTGTATAGGCTTATAAATATTTTTATTAACTTAAATAATTTATTTTAGAAATACAATAACTTGTTTTTTCTATTTTTCATCTTTATTAAAGAACATTATTAGATATTCTATTGTCTTTTTGTTTTCTTCTGATAATTTATCATATCCTGCAAGTTTATATTCTAAAGTTTTGTTGTTTGTTATGTTTAAATATTTACTAAACATTTGATCTAAACTTATTTTGAATAAATTGCATATTTGTATCAATACTTCATATGATGGTTTTGCTCTGTCTTGTTCTATATCGCTTATGTATCTTACTGATACTTCAATTTTTTCTGCTAATTTTTCTTGAGTATATCCAAAACTTTTTCTTAAATCTTGTATGTTTTTTCCAATTTTTATTGTGCTTGGTTTTCTCATCATTATCTCCTATTTTCTTTTTTTGTAATATATTATCAAATTTTGTCCTCACTATAAATGATTTTATTTCATTTCTTGTCGTATTTTATTTCTACTTTTAAATTTTTTATATTTTCATTCTTGTATTCTTCTTTTTTAAGTAGTTTATGTGTATTTTTTATTAGTTTAAATCTTTTGTATATTCTATTAAAAGTTTATCTAATTTCTTCTTTTGCTTTTCAATTTCTTCTTTTTCTTTTCCTTGGTGTATCATTTCTTTTAAAACTTCTAACTGATTTTCTATTTGCTCTTTTAAGCTATTCATTTCTATCACCTCTTATTTAGTTTGTCCTCTTTTTACTTTTTCATTCTTTGGTGAATAGGTTTATTTTTCCTTATTAGTTTAATATTTGTTTGGATTTTATGCAATTTTCGTTTTTTGTAGTTTTGATACTTTTTGGTCTGTCTTTTTATGTTTTTTATATATTTTCTAGCCTTTTTGCATTATTAGTAAATTTTTACTTTTAGTTTTTTGTTAATTTTTAAGCTTTCATTTTATCTTATTTAGACTCTTTTATAAATTAATTTTTATAGTAAAATTATTAATATATTATTAATGCTAGAAAATTTAATAGTTCCATCCACTATATAAATTATATACATTTTTAAATCCTAGCTTTTCTAATTTATTTTTCGCGTTTTTACTTCTTCCTCCTGTTGAGCAATAAACTAAGATTATATCATTTTGATTTAATTTTAATTTTTTTATATTTTCTTCATTAATATCATAATCTGGAAAAGAAATTGCACCATTAATATGTCCTTCTTTATATTCTGATTTATTTCTTACATCTAAAATTATAGCTCCATTTTTAGCCTTCTCTTCGAATTCTTTAATATCAATATCGTTTTTATCTAAACCTCTTTTTAAATTCTCCTTAATAAATTTGAAAATATTTTTTATCACATTATTTCCTCCTTTTTTGCTTCTATCTATATTTATTATATTTTTTTACATTTTTTTGTGTTATTACTTTTTTACTTTTTGTTATAATTTATCATTTTTATGTCCAATTATGTAATCTTTGTCGTTTTATGTATTCTTTTGTGTTTACTTTTTTATGTATATATAATATGTGGAAACTGTGGATAACTTTGTGAATAACTGATTTAATAACTTTTTTTTTGAATACTTATTCACATTTGTGTGTGGATACTTTTTGAAGTCACCATTTCTTATTTATTTTTGCAATTTTATGTGACCTATAATATCTTCATAATAAGTTTTTATATGCAAAAAAAATCTTTTAAAAAACTTTCTATTTTTTAAAAGACTTTTTTGTTTATAATTTATTTATTTAATACAAAAAAATACAGCATTCCTATAATCTCTAAAATTGTAATAAATGGCAACCCTATTGTAAAATTTAGTTTTTTAGTCTTATGCCTAAACACATACATCCCTGAAATAGTACCAATACCTCCTTCCAAAGCTGTAACAATAAATATAACTTTCTCTGGTATTCTCCATTTTCCTTTTTTAGCTTTTTGTTTATCTATAAACATAATTGCAAATCCTATAATATTAATTATTATCAGATAAATTACTATATTTTGAACTGTAAATATATTTTCCGCCTTAATTGTATTATCATCAAATATCATCTTCTAACCCTCTCTATATCAAATTTATTGGTCAATTGGGGACAGGTCCCAATTAACCATTTTTGGTCAGTTGGGACCTGTCCCAGATTGACCATTTTTGGTCAGTCGGGACCTGTCCCAGATTGACCAATTAGCCGAAAAGGCTTAGTTGGTTACTTTGGCTCATTCCGTCTAGGCAACCGAATTTTTTTAGTAGTTCTGTTACTGAGTCTCCTACTTTTGAGCGTATTTTTAGGTCATCTATTGACATGAATTTTCCGTCTTTTCTTGCTTCTTGTATTCCTAGTGCTGCTACTGTTCCAAGTCCTGGTATGCTGTTTAGTGGTGGTCTTATTCCGCGCTTCTTCTGGTATAAATTTGGTTGCGTGTGATTTGTATAGGTCTATTGGTAAAAATTTTAGTCCTCTTTCGTACATTTCTAGTACTAGTTCTAGTACTGGGTACATTGCTTTGTCTTTTTGTGTTGCGTTATTTCCGAGTAAGTCTATTTCTTTCATTTTGTTTTTTACTTTTTCTTCTCCAAATATCATTATTTCACTGTCAAATTCGTCTGATGCTCTTATTGAGAAAAATGCTGAGTAGTATGCTTCTGGCCTATGTACTTTAAACCATGCTATTCTGAATGCATTTGTTACATATGCTGCTGCATGGGCTTTTGGGAACATGTATTTTATTTTTTCGCATGATTTTATATACCAGTCTGGTACATTGTGTTCTTTCATTAGTGTTACATATTCTGCCCATTTTGCTGGGTCTTTTAGTGCTTTTCCTTTACGCACTAGCTCCATTATTTTAAATGCTGGGTTTGGTGGCAATCCTTGTTTTATTAAATATATCATTATGTCATCACGACAACATATTGCTTCTGTTAAAGTTACTGTTCCTTGTTCGATTAGGCTTTGTGCATTTCCTAGCCATACATCTGTTCCGTGTGACAAGCCTGATATTCTTATTAGTTCATCAAATGTCGTTGGTCTTGTATCTACTAACATTCCTCTTACAAATTTTGTTCCAAATTCTGGTATTCCGGTAGCTTCCTACTTCTGATTTTATTTGTTCTGGTGTTACTCCTAAGGCTTTTGTTGAACTGAATATTGACATTGTTTCTTTGTCATCTAATGGTACTTTGGTAGGATCTATTCCTGTTAGGTCTTGTAGCATTCTGATTACTGTTGGATCGTCGTGTCCTAGTATGTCTAGTTTTAATAGGTTTTGGTCTATTGAGTGGTAGTCAAAGTGTGTTGTTATTATGTCTGATGTTGGGTCATCTGCTGGATGTTGTACTGGACAAAATTCGTATATTTCTCTTCCTTTTGGTACTACTATTATTCCTCCTGGGTGCTGGCCTGTTGTTCTTTTTATTCCTGTGCATCCTTTTGCAAGTCTTTTTATTTCTGCTTGATTTATTGGTATGTGTCTTTCTTCAAAATAATTTTTTACATATCCATATGCTGTTTTGTCTGCTACTGTACCTATTGTCCCAGCTTTAAAAGTTGTTCCTTTTCCAAATATTACTTCTGTGTATTTGTGTGCTTTTGCTTGGTATTCACCTGAGAAGTTTAGGTCTATATCTGGCTCTTTGTCTCCATTAAATCCTAGGAATGTTTCAAATGGTATATCCATTCCGTCTTTATCTAGTTTGTGTCCACATTTTGGGCAATCTTTGTCTGGAAGGTCAAATCCGTTTTTTACTCCATAATCTGTAAAGTCAGAGTATTTACAGTTTGGGCATCTATAGTGTGCTGGTAGTGAATTTACTTCTGTAATTCCTGTCATGTTTGCGACAAATGATGATCCAACTGACCCTCTTGAGCCTACTATGTATCCATCTTCATTTGATTTCCATACTAGTTTTTGTGCAATTATATACATAACAGAGAAACCATTTTTTATTATTGAGTCTAATTCTTTATCTAGTCTTGTTTGTACTATTTCTGGAAGTGGATCTCCATAAAGTGAGTGTGCTTTATTATATGCTATTTCTTTTATTGTTTGCTCACATCCTGGGATATGTGGTGGACATTTTTCTGGTGATATAGGGCTTATTTGTTCACACATATCTGATATCATATTTGTGTTTGTTACTACTACTTCATATGCTTTTTCTTTTCCTAAGTAACTAAATTCTTCTAGCATTTCTTCTGTTGTTCTTAGGTATAGTGGGGCTTGGTTGTCTGCATCATCATATTTTTGCCCCGCTTCTAGTATTCTTCTATATATTTCGTCTTGTGGGTCCATGAAGTGAACATCACATGTTGCAACTACTGGCTTGTTTAATTTTTCTCCTAAAGCTACAATTTTTCTATTTATGTCTCTTAGGTCTTCTTCATCTCTTACGACTCCATTTCTAATTAAGAAATTGTTGTTTCCTGTTGGTTGGATTTCTAAATAATCGTAGTCTTCTGCTATTTCTTCTATTTCTTCATCTGTTTTTCCAAGTTCTATTGCTTGGTATAGTTCTCCTGCTTCACATGCACTTCCGAAGTATTAGCCCTTCTGAGTATTTTTTATATAAACTTTTTAGTATTCTTGGTTTTCTATAAAAATAATGTAAATGAGAAAGTGATACAAGTTTATATAGGTTTCTTAATCCTATATAGTTTTTAGCTAAGATTATTGCATGATATGTTTTTAGCTTTTTATATTCTTCTTTTTTTGCTTCTTCACTTGCAGCTAGCCTATCTATGTCTTCTATAAATATAGCTCCTTTTTTCTTTAGCATATCAAGCATTACTCTAAATACTTTTACTGTTGTATCTACATCATCTAATGCACGGTGAGCTACTTCTACTTTTATACCTAAGTTTTCTGCAATTTTTCCTAGTTTGTATTTTTTATAGTCTGGGAATAGGTCTTTTGCTAAGCTTAGTGTGTCTAAATATGTATAGTTAAATTCATACCCCAAATTTTTTGCATTTTGCTTTAAAAATCCTACATCAAAATTTGCATTGTGTGCAACTATTACAGTTTCTTTGTCGTCTCCTAGAAATTCTAATATTTTAGGAAAAATTTCTTTTATTGTTTCGCAATTTTCCACCATATCATCTGTTATATTTGTAACTTCTGTTACTCTTTCTGGTATATGTTTTTCTGGGTTTACAAATGTACTAAATTCATCTATTACTTCTCCATTTTTTAATTTCATTATTCCGTACTTCTGTTATTTTTTCAGTTATGGCTGAAAATCCTGTTGTTTCTAGGTCTAGTACGCAATATGTTACATCTTCTACTTTTTGCCCTTTGCCATTGTATACAGATTTTGTGTTATCTGGTGCTAAGTATGCTTCTACTCCATATATTACTTTTATTTTTGGGTTGTCTACTCCAAGTAGTTTATGTGCTTCTGGGAAACTTTGTACTACTCCATGGTCTGTTATTGCAATTGATTTCATTCCCCATTTTATTGCTCTATTTATTAAATCTGTTGCTGATGTCATTGCATCCATTTGGCTCATTTGTGTGTGCATATGTAATTCTACTCTTTTTACTTCTGCTTCGTCTTTTCTTTCTTTTCTTTTTAAGCCTTCTGATTCTATTATTGTATTTGTCATAACTGTTAGCTCATTTGAGAATGTGTCCATTTGTGCTGTTCCTGCTATTTTTATTCCTTTGGCTGATTTTAATCTTTTTATGACTTTTTTGCTATTATCTTTAGTTAAAAATGCTTTACAAGTCATACTGCTTGTACCATCAAATATATCAAAACTAAGTAAAATTTTTCCTGATTTTAATTCTTTTTCTTCTAGGTCTATTAATTCTCCATCTATTGCAACTTTGCCAGATTCTACTCCTAGTTCTGAAATTTTTACTAGTGGCTCGCATATCACAGGTGTCATTCCAAATATTAATGGAGTGTCTTCTTCTTCTGTTGGAAGAGGTGGGACATCTGTTTTTTCTAATGATATTATTGTATTTGCAATTACTGTTATGTCTCCTTGAAATGTGTCTAGTCCTGCTTTTCCTGTTACTTTAATTGCTACAGCTGTTTTTATTTTTTCTAAAATTTCTGTTCCTTCTTTTATGTCTTTTGCAAATGATTTACAAGTTATGGTTCCTGTTCCATCATATAGGTCAAATATTAGCATTCCGTTTTCCTGTTTTTGTTTCTCTTACTTCTTGTGCTATAATTCTTCCTTCTAGTGTAATTCTTCCATCATTTGCTGTTATATCTTTAATTTTTTCTTTTTTCTCTTTTGCTTTTGTAGGTTTTCCCATTATATAGTTTTGTTCTATTGTTTCTTTATTACTTAGATCTTCCTGATATATATCATCTTGATTTGTTTCTTCTGGTATATAGCTTTGATGTTCTTCTATATATCCTTCTAAATTATCTGGCATTTTGTAGTCTGGATCATTAAAACTTTCAATATTTGTTTCTTTATTTTCTTGATTATTTGGTGTTCCTATATTGTTTGTATTAGCATTTTTTGAATTTATATTAGAGTAATTTTCTTCTTTATGATTGTGTATTATATTTTCTATTGCTTTTTCTTCTAAGTCTTTTACATGTTTATCATATTCTAAAATTTCTTTTTCTTCTATATCTTCTTCTAGTTCTACTTTATACTCTATTCCATAAAGATTTTTTAAAACTCTTTCTAGTTCTTTATCTGTTTTTTTGGCTCTTAGGAAATCTGCACCTTTAATGTGCATTTTTACAAGTATTTCATTTTCGATTATTTTTATATCACTTTTCATTAATAATAGTGGTTTTGCTAATGGGTATTTATGTGCCATATAACATATTATGTTTTTCCATTCTGTTTCTATTGACTTTTTTCTTGTGTTTTCTTGATATTCTATTTTTATGTTTATATTGGTAAATTTGAATCTTTCGATTAAAAATTTTTCAAAATACCATATTTCTTTTATTTCTATGTATTCATCTGATTTTATGGTTATTTCTAAAATACTTTTCTTTTTTATTAAGTTCAATTCTTTAATTTCTGCATTTTTTATATTTGATTTTGTTTCATAATCACTGAAAATGTCTTTTATACATTTGTTTTTTTGTTCTTGTTTTTTTTCTGTTTTAACTTCTACTTCATTTTGTAGCATTTTATTACTTCCTTTCGAAAAGTTATTTTTAGCTTTTTGTCATTTTATCATATTTTCAGTTTATATTAAAGTTTTTTTGGTTTTTATTTTTATATTTTTAACATTATATTCACTTAATGCGATGTATTTTAGATTATGAAAAGCAACATACAAGTTTAATTTTTACTTAAAATTTATCCTATAGTTTTATATACTAATATTTATTATAATAAAAAATCTGGAACTAAGGATAAAATTTTCTTAGTTCCAGATTTTTTTTAGTCTGTTATATCATTTATAATATTTATAAGTGATATTTTTACTAAGTTTAAAACATACTTAGCATATGTTCTCTTTTCACTTTCTGCACTTTCTTTCTCTACAATATTAATTAAATCTGCTATTTCTTTAATAGATAAAAACTTTGTAGAGCAATGCATATCTAATAGTGATGTTTCCATTGGCGATATAAATGAAATTGGAATATACTTTTCTATATTATATTTACTTTTAACCAAACTTTCTTTACTCATATTCTCTAAAACTTTCAGTATATTACTATAACTTTTTAGTTTCAAAGATTTTTTCAGTTGTTTTAACCGTTCTTCTTCATCTTTTGTCACATATTCCACCATTTCATCTTTCCGCTTAATTTTTGATTTTGAAAAATTTTCATTCATCAAATTCACCTCCTATTTTTTATTATTATAGCACTTTTAAAACTGTTTTTTAATATTTTTTTAAATTTTGTAGATAATAATTTATATAGTTTATAAAATGTTAATTTTTTAATTTTATATTTATAAACCAAAATTTAATGTATTTTAACAGTTTATTTAAACTAAATTATTTACTAAATGGGAGGTATTTATGGATAATTCAAAATATGTTTTAAATGAAGTTGGAAAAGGTCTACAAATGGGTATGGATTCTATAACTAATATTACAGAAAAATTGGAAGATAAAGGATTTAAAGAAGTTTTACTTAATCAATATAATGAATATGATGATTTATTAAATCGTGTTAATGATGAAATTACAAAATATCAAGATGTTCCTGAACAATTAAATCCTATGCAAAAAGCTATGGGATGGATGAGTGTTGAAATGAATACTTTAGCAGATAAAAGTAATTCAAAAATTGCTGAAATGATGCTTACTGGTACTAATATGGGAATTATTGAAGGTGTAAAACTTTTAAACCATAATCCAGATATTGACAAGCCTATTAAAAATATTTTAACTGATTTTGTTGCTTTCCAAGAGCATACTATCCAAAAATTAAAAAAATATTTATAATTATGATAGATAGAAATAATTCACAGGTATAAAAATTATAAAAAAGCCCTTGGGGGTATGATTATATAAAATTTACTCCATTCCTCGGCTCCCTGCGTGATTTACCCCTTCTAAATATAAAACAAACGAGCCTCTCGCGATATTCTTCGCGCTTCCTCATTTATTTTATATTAAGAAGGGCTACAATCACTCCAGTCTCATTCGTCATTACATAAATTTTATATAATCATACCCCCAAGGGCTTTTTTATAATTTTTATACCTGTGAATCATTTCTTTAGATATCGTATCTTATTTAGCCTGAATTTATTTTAAACAACATCTTCATTGTTATCACTTAAAATTAATATTTCTTTAAGTCTTTTTTCATTTTTAGTTAAATACAAAAATCCAATTAAAGCTTCAAATGCTGTAGAGTACATATATTCTTCTACACTTGCATTTTTTGGTAAATGGTGGTTTTGTGCATTCCTACCTCTTCTTACTATTTCTTTTTCTTCATCATTTAAATTTTCATATATCTTTTTAAGAGTTTTTGCTTGTGCTGAAGCTTTTACTTTTTTTATTGCTTTAATATGTAACATATGTGGTTTTAGATTTGTGTTTTGTACTAGTTTTTCTCTTATATATAGTTCATATACGCAATCACCCACATATGCCCATGTTAGTGGATTCATAAGTTTTATTTCTTCGATTGTTTTATTATTGTCTATCATTTTTCTACTTCCTTTATATTATTTAATTGTGTCTATAGTTATTTTCCCTATAACCCCATTTTTGAATTCATCTAATATTATTCTTGCTGTTTTTTCTTCGTCTATATTTCCTCCTGAAATAATACAGCCTCTGTTTTTTCCTATTTTTAGCATTATTTCAAATATGTTCTCATTTTCTGGTTTTTCTTTATTTTGCATGATATTTTCTATTTCTTCTTTGTTTAGTTTATATCTTTGACATATTAAATCTATATAATTTTCTAGTAAAAATTTTGTTAGATGATATGCTATTTCTACTTTGTCTAGTATTTCTTCTTTAATTGTTCCTGTATATGCTAAATTTAATGCTGTTTCTTGGTTTACAAATTTAGGCCATAACACTCCTGGTGTATCTAGTAATTCTATTTTTTCATTTATTCTTATCCATTGTTTTTTTCTTGTTACTCCTGGTTTGTTTCCGACAGTTGCAGATGACTTTTTGGCTATTCTATTTATTAATGATGATTTTCCGACATTTGGTATTCCTAAAATTATTGCTCTTATTTTTCTTCCTATTCTTCCTTTTTTTATACTTTCTTTTTGCTCTTCTTCCATTATTTTTTCTATTGCTTTTATTAGGTTTTCTATTCCTTTTCCTGAATTTGCATCTGTAAGTATTGCTTCTTTTCCTTGGCTTTTAAAATATTCTACCCATTTTTGGTTTGCTTTTTCATCTGCTAAGTCACTTTTATTTAAAACTATTATGTGTTTTTTGTCTTTTATTAGGTTTTTGAAGTCTGGGTTTTGGCTTGAGATTGGTATTCTTGCATCTAGTAGTTCTATTACTACATCTATTAATTTTAAGTCTTCTGTTATTTCTCTTTTTGTTTTTGCCATATGACCTGGATACCAGTTGATGTTTGTAGTATTTTTTGTATTCTCCATTTATATCACTTCCTCATTTTTTACAGTAGTTATATTAATTTTTTATGAACTTTAAGGAACGTCCCTAAAGTTCATAAAGTCCTATAATTATTTTTATCTGCTCTATCATCTAATTTTCTGTCAAATTGTTCATTTTTATAAAACCAATCTGTTTTTTTATCTACTGGATGTTCTTTTCTTCCTCTGTCTAGTAATAGGTCTACTAAAACAGCTAAAGGTAAAATTATTCCTATTATTGAAAATAGAAGTCCTCCCATTTGTCCCATGCTTATGGTTTCACCATTTATCATTTGTTCTATTTTAGCTGTAATGTCTCCTCCAAAGTATACTGCATGTAATCCTAAATATAATAATGCTCCTATAACTTTTCTTTTTACAACTAGTATTACACATATTAAAAATGCAAATAGAAGTACTACTTCAAATGTCATATTAATTGGCGTTATTCCCATAAAGTCTTGTCCTAATTGTGCCATTATTGTTATGATTATTCTTAAAATCCAAAACAAAATCATAAACATTACTAATAAATATGTAGAAAATTTTTTCATATAGAATTCCCCTTTCAAAATAAATTGGGGCAGATTATATCTGCCCTGCATATATTAGTTTACAAGCTTAGGCAAACTAATTTAATATAAATTTTTAATCTATAAAGTCAAAATCATCTTTAAATCTTTCTTTGAATATTTCAAATACTCTGTTTAATGTATCTTCATCTTCAACACTTACATATGATTCTTCTTCTGATGAGTCATCAGTATCTTCGATTTTTAATATTACTACTTCTCCTTCTTCTTCTTCACCTGCTTCTGTAACTGGTAGTAATACTACATATTCTTCATCATCTAGTTCTACTACATCTAGAAATTCAAATTTTACTTCATTTCCTTCTTCATCATTTAGGATTACTATATTATCTAAATCTTCTCCTTCAAAATTTTCGTCCATAATTTTCTCCTTTCAAATTTTATTATATTTTTTAATTTTAATATCTTTTTGTAAGAAAATTTTAAATTTTCTTTTATATTTTATCCTTTTTTATAAGATTAATACTTCTATTTTAAGTTATTTTTGTTTACTTTTTATTTAAATTAACATATGCTTCTAAAATATATACTGCTGATATTGTATCTACTAAATTTTTTTTCTTTTTTTTGTCTATATTTAAAAAGTTCATGGTTTTGTGTGCTTCTACTGTTGTTAGTCTTTCATCCATAATTTCTATTTTTAGTTTGTTGTATTTGCATTTTAATTTATGCACAAATTGCTCTGTTTTTTCTGTTCTTTCTGATTTTGTTCCTTTTAAAGTATATGGCATTCCAACTACTATTGTGCTAATTTCATATTCTTTTAATAGTTCATCTATTTTTTTTAATATTACTTTATCTGAATTATTTCTTTCTATAGTTTCTAGCCCTTGTACTGTTATATTTAAAGCATCTGTTATTGCTAAGCCTACTCTTGCTTCTCCATAATCTATTCCTAATATCCTCATATTTTTTTCCTAATTAATTATTTTGTATTATTTTACTTATTATTAATAACTTTTAATTTATTTAGTTATTCTATACCAATATAATTTTTTACCATTTTTTCTAGTAGTTCATCTCTTTCTATTGTTCGTATTTTGTTTCTTGCATCATTATGGCTTGTTATATATGTTGGGTCTCCTGATAAAATGTATCCTACTATTTGGTTTATTGGGTTATATCCTTTTTCTGATAGTGCTTCATATACTTCTTTTAATATTTCTTTTGTTTTTACATTTTCTGCTCTTTCTACTTCAAAATTCATTGTTTTATCAAAGTTCATATTTATTCCCTCCTTTTTCTAATCTTTTAAATATTAGTTATATCACTTTCTTTGTCTCCTGCATTATCTATATATTCTTCTAGTTTTTTTAGTACTTCTTCTAGTCCTGTTCCTTTATAGTATGTTGATAATGCAAAATTCAATTTTGGAGTTACTTTTTGTTTTTCATCTAGTATATTTCCTTCTTCGTCTGTTAAGACTATTTCTGTTTTTTCTATTCCTTCTTTTAGGTCATTTAAAAAGTCTGCTACACCTTCTGTGTCTATTCCAGAAAATACTATTACAAATTTTGGTCCCATATATCTTACAAAAATATATTCTTGTGAAATATTTTCTTTAACATATTGGCTTACTTTTGTTACGACCTGGTTTCCTAGTTCTCTTGAATATTTTTTGTTGATTTCTTCTAAGTTTACTATTCTAAACATACATACTGTAGATTTTGTGTATTGGTCAATTGTTTTTCTTGCTTCTCCATATAAGTATTCTTCTGAATATAGCCCAGAAAATAAGTCTTTTCTTACTATTGTTTCTAGTGTTTTTTGATGTACTACTGTTTTTAATACTGATACTATGTTATCTTTTATAACTTCTAGTACTGTTGTGTCTACATTATCAAAGTCATGTGGTGTTCCACTTTCTATTATCCAGTAACCTATATATACATTGTCAATATATAATGGGAAAAATATGGCTGATTTTGCTCTTCCAAATTCCATTTTTTGATATGGTAATCTTTCCCTTTCATTATTTACTGTTACATATTTTGGGGTAGCAGTTTGTATACTGTCTTTAAACATTTCTACATCTTGAAGAGCTTTTAAAGATTTCCAATGCCTTTTGTCTACATTTGATGCCTTTATTTCATATTCTGCTCCATTAAATACTACTATTGTAGAATATTTTATTTCGTATTTTTCTATTAATATGTCATTTATTTTTTTTATTTTTTCATCTACAGATGTTGTTTCTCCTATTGTTGACATGAAGTCTTGTACAACTGATAGATTATTTATTTTTTGATTTATGTTTTTGAATGTTTGTATTTTTTTATGTATTCTTAAATTATATATAATTAATCCTATAACAACTATGATCAATACTATAATTACTACTACTAGCAACTGCTGTTCCCCCTTAAATTAATATTTTCTCATTTGGTCTAATGTTGAATTCATACTTGCGGAAAATCCTGTATTTGTTTTTACTGTTGGTGGCTTATATGTTGATTTTCCAGATATTAATGGATATACCATATTTGCTAATTCATTTAAAGATTGCATTACATTTTTTGGATAACCTTTTAGTGATATTTCACATTCTATTAATGATGATAGATATCTGCTGTATACTTCATCATCAAATGGTATTGTTATATATTTTACAATATTTCTGTCAAATAATTCTGTCATAAATGACATTGATGGGTCATTATAAAATGCCATTCCTCCAATTATTGCTTTTTCATTTACACCTTTTACTTTTATTGTTTTATTTAAGACTATTTTTATTTTTCTTTCTTCTAGTATATTTTTTGCTTTTAACTCTCTTAAGAATGCTGTTAATGGTTGAATTGTAAGTACATCTAGTGATTGTACTAAATAAATTTCTTGTGCTTGTTTAAAATAATCTAATGGTGTGTTAAAATCACAATCTATTAATATACAAGAATGTTTTTTTACCAGTGTTTGCAAAATTTCCCTTGAATTTTCTATTGGGTCAGAGTCTTGTGGCATAGCTGTATATACATTTAAGTTTTTTGCTGCATTTATTCCTTCTGCTGATCCATATACTAAATTTTCTAGTGTTGTTGCTGCTATATTTCTTAGTTCTTCTTCATTTTTTGTATATATATAGTATGAATTTCTATTTTTTGTGGCATCTAGTATTGCTGTATCTATTCCTCTTGATGCTAATATTTGTGCTATATTATTTACTATAAATGATGTCCCATTTTTGCTTGTTCCGACAAAACATATTATTTTTTTGTCTTGTGTTATTAAACTTGAAATATCTATATTTTCATTTACTTTTGGCTCAACTTTTCTTATTGATGAGTAATTATTATAATTTGCACCTAATCCTTGGTTTGTATTATTTTCATATTTTATATTTTGACTGTTTAAATTAGAGTTTGAATTTATTGTTTCTTGATTATTTGCAAATATGTTTTCTTCTTTTTTGTATTCATCATCAGCATTATATTTTTGAGAGTTTAATTCATCTTCATTTTCATCTTCATTTTCATCTTCAAATCCTGGTAATATTGCTTCATCTTCTTCATCTTCAAAGCCTGGTAATATGTTATCTTCTTTTTCTGTTTCTAATCCTGGTAAAATATTTTCATTTTCTATTTCATCTTCAAGTCCTGGTAAAATTTCTTCATTTGTTTGGTTTAAAGTTTCAGCATCTTCAAATCCTGGTATAATTGTGCTTTCTTCTTTAAGCGGATCTACTTTTTTTGGTCTTCCTCTTCCTCTTTTTGGTTTATCTTCAATGTTTGTTACTTCTTGATTTTTTTTAGGTCTTCCTCTTCCTCTTTTTACTGGTTTTGCTTGTTCTATAGTTTCTGTTTCTTGCGAAGTTAAATTGTTTTCTGGTATGTTACTTAATTTTTCTTCGTTTATGCTTTCTACATTTTGCATTTTTTGTTCATTGCTTTTATATATGCCATCTTCCTCTTTTTCTGGTAATTGATTTATATTTTGATTTTCATCTACTTGCTTTTTGTTTATTCTTGATAATTTTTTGCTTCCTTCTATTTTTACTTCTGAAGGTATTACTACTGGTTTTGACAATCCTACTTCTTTTATTTTTGGTTTTAGTAATTTTTCTGTGTGCCCTTCATTTGGGTTTGGTACTTTAGTTGCTTTTCTTAATGATTCTGATACTTTACTGTTGAATGCCATTAGTTTTTGATATTTTTCTGATTTTTCTTCTAGGACTGCTCTTACATTTAATGGCAAATATTTACAAATTATTTTTAATTGAGTATCATTGTATTGTGCTGCTATACTGTCAAAACTTTGAACATATTTTTCTTCATCTTTTCCTAATCTTTTATAGTGTGCTAGAATGTTTTGCATTTCTGTCTCAGATACTTCGTTTTGGTCTTCTTTTTCATATCCTACATCTTCTGAGTCGATTTTATAGTATATTTTTGCTTCCTTTTTTGATCTTGGTTTTCTAATTAAGTTACATACTTCTTCTACACTTCTGTCGTTTCCTATTATTGCATTATATATTCCTATTCCAAATATTTTTGAAAGCATTTGTTCTGCTTTTGTTCTTCTGTCTGAGCAGATTAGTATTATTGGTATGTCATCACCTTTTGCATTTGATGCTTCATCACTTATGCTGTCTAATTTTTCAAATAAAAATTTATCTATTTGGTCATATTGTGTGTGTGTAAATGATTCTAAGTCTTCACTTATTACTATTCTGTCATATGATTTGTCTTTTTGTATTTCTTTTAATATTGCATTAAAGTAATAAACATTTTTATATGAAATTATTTCTTTATATTCTCTTTGATATCTTTTTACTACTGACTCTGATATTTCTTCATTACTTACAGCAAATAAAACTTTCATTTGTTACCCCCTTCCAAATTTTACGAAAACTGCAAATGCTAGTGGTAAAACTTGGCATATTATTAATATTGTTACAAAGGTTACTATAAGTGCCATTCCTTTTTCTAATGTATCTAACTTTCTTATACCTATTACATATTGATGTATCGCTCCTATTGCTATTCCTAGGAAACATAGTGGTATACTATATATTCTTACTAAATTTAATATATATGCTACTAGTCCATATGCATCTGAGCCATATTTTTCTTTATAGTCTTCTAGTGATTTTGCTTGATTGTCTTTTATTTCTATTATTTTACTTTCTGCTTCTTTATCTATTACTTCTTCATTTGAAGCTTGTACACTATATTGTGCAAAAATACCTATTGTTACTATTAAAATAGCAAATATTGCTATTACTTTTTTCATTGTATTTTAGCCCCTTTCTATTTTTATATATTCTAAAATAACCTTTATAAAATCTTACTTTTATATAATACAATAACTTTTTAAAAATAGCAAGATTATTTACGAAAAATTTACAAAAGTTGTTACATTTTTGTTATGATTCACGGCTAGAAAAATTGTAAAGAAAGCCTCTCGGATATACTTTTATAAAATTTATTCCGTTCCTCGGCTCCATACATGATTTAGCCCTTCTAAATATAAAACAAACGAGCCTCTTGCGATTTTCTTCGCGCTTCCTCATTTATTTTATATTAAGAAGGGCTACAATCACGAGGGTAGCATTCGTCACTACATAAATTTTATAAAAGTATATCCGAGAGGCTTTCTTTGCAATTTTTCTAGCCGTGAATCATAACTATATTTTTCCATATAAATATTGCATATGTTTATAAACTGAATTCGCCCAGTTTTTGTCTGATGCATAATATGTATTAACTCCTGTTAGTGTTGGCCCTTTATAATATGTTCCTACTGCTTTTTCTCCACCATAAATGTTTGTACCTTTTGGATTTAAGTAATATTTTACGAATACTCTTGCAAGTAAGTCTATACTTTCTGAATAATCTGTAAAATTATATGCACTATTATATGGGCTTGAATCATATGCTCCATATCCAAATAGATTATATTTTTCTTTTGCAATTTTTGATGTTCCCCATCCACTTTCATGAATTGCCACTGCTGCAACAAATAGTCCATTTATGTTGTATTGTTTTTCTATGTAATAAAAATATTTAGCATTATTTTCAAAAATTTTATTTTTATCTTTTGAATCTGTTAGTACTTTTTGAAATTCTTCTAAAGAAAGTCCACTTGGGGTATTTAAATTCATGTTAAAACTTAAAGTTGCTTTTCCGGTATTTGTATTTTTATTACTATTTTGACTATTGTTACTTGTATAATTATTAGAGTTTTTTAATATTTCATCTTCTTCATTATATCCTGGCTCTAAGTATGTAGTACATTCTTGTTTAACCCATCCGCTTCTATTTCCTTTATAAGATATTTTATACCAACTATTTTGTATATCTTGAACTTCTAATGGCTCATCTGTTCCTAATGTTTCAGTCTTTTTTGCATCTTCAGATGGACTAGACATTACAGCTAAGATATCTGATGTTACATAAACAGTGTCTCCTACTTTTACGGTTTTATTACTTGTAGTCTTTCCTTGTCCAATTACTATTTCTTTATTTAATGATGCTTTTGTTACTTTACTTGCTTCTTGGGTCTCAGAAATTAGGTTTCCGTCTTGATAAGTTCTTTTTATAGTAACAATTTGAAGTCCATTCCTTCCTTCTTTTGTTACATAAGATACTCCTTTTGGAATGTTAGAATTTTGTTTATATGTTGTAATGTATTCTAAAGTTTCTTCTTTTTCTAATACTTCTTCTTTAAATCCTGGTTTTGAATTTTGGTTTATTATTTCTTCTATATCAATTTTTTCTGCTTGACTTATTTTAGTGTTTTCTGGAGCTACTGCTATTTCTGTTGCAATAGATTTATTTACTCCAAAATATAAGTTATAAAATGTAATTATATAGAATAAAATAATAGCACCAAAAAGAAAATATATTATATTTTTTAGCGTTAGTTTTATTTTATATTTCTTTTCTTTTGATTTCATAATATCACCTAGTTACATTTTAAACTTTGTGTCTTATTTTGTCAATTTAAAAATATGGAAATATTTTTAAATTATACCTTCCCTCAAGTTTTTAGCAATGTTTACATTACAAATTACATGTTTGCTATAAATTTACTTGATTTTCCAAAAAAAAAGTATTATTATAATGTCAAATTAAGAAAGGAAACTAAAGATGAGTAACCGTTTTAAAAATTATTTTAAAAAATCCAAATTAAAAATTATAATATTTTTGATATTACTTATAATATTAATAGTTTTTTTATTATTTTTAATTTACAATACTTTAAAAACTTATAATAGTGTAAAGTCAATGTCAGAAAGTTTAATAAATTTTTCTAAAAATAATGAAAATACCATATTTTCGATTAATAAAGTTGTTTTCTTTAGTAGTGCTGATTCTAAGTTAAAAACTGGTAGTGTAAGTAATTTTACAATTGAAAATCTTTATACATATACAGATATTGCACTTTTTATTAACAATAATTCAGATACATATACTATGGAAAATACTTTAAAATCTTTGAAAATAGAAAATATTAAAATTAATAATTTACCTAAAATTGGTACTCCGAACTTGTATTATAAAGATTTAAATAAATTTGCAAATAGTGAATTTTTAGATGAGAACAAAATTAATTCTATGCTTGATTTTACAATTATATCAGATGATACTGCTGATTTTTCTACTCCTGTTTTGTATAATAATTGTGCAAATCCAATTGTTTTAAGTTTGGTTAATCAAAATATTAAAACTGATTATACAATAACAGATACATCTATTCCAATTACTTATGATGGTACATTACTTACAAGATGTAATGTAAATATTCAAGATATTGCTTGCAGTTTATCTTTTGATATTTATATTGTAAATAATAATAATGAAAAATTTAAAACTACTGTTTATTTAGAAATTCCTTATTCTGATTCCGAATCTTCTATTTTAGATGGTAGTATAACTGTTTTTAAAGATACTAATTTTATTTTTTATAAATATGAATAAAATTATTTTATAACATTTTAATAATCTAACTATTTTTATAAATAAAAATATATGAAAGGAATTTGTAATTATGAAAAAGGAAATTGCGATATCTGAAATATTAAAAGAAAAATATCATAAATGTGAAGAAATAACTAATTTGAAAGATATGTTATACCGTAGTGCTGAAATTTACAAATCAAGAACTGCATTTAAATTAAAAAATTCAAATGATGAAATTTATAGATTAACATATGGAGAATTTAAAAATGATGTTGTTTCTCTAGGAACTGCTTTAATAGATAGAGGTTTTTTAGGAAAAAGAATTGCTGTAATTGGTAAAAATTCTTACAAATGGGCAGTTTCTTATTTAGCAGCTACTATTGTTGGGATAGTTGTACCTATTGATAAAGAACTTCATTCAGAAGATGTTATAAATTTTATGAATGTATCAGAATGTGCTTGTATATTAGGTGATGATAAAAACTTTAGTCAAATTTATGAAAATAAAAATCTTTTAAATAACCTAGATATTTTATTTGTTAATTTTGATGATAATACTTCTGATAAGAAAAGTTATTTTAAAAATATTGTTAATTTTTCTGATTTTAAAAATGATGGTACACATCTTGTTTCAACTGGTAATAATTCTTTTGATAACATTTTTGTTGATCCAGATGAAATGAGAATTTTACTTTTTACTTCTGGTACTATTGGAAATGCTAAGGGTGTTTGTTTATCACATAGGAATATTTGCTCTAATATAATGTCTACCTATGGTATTGTAAAGGTTAAAAGAAGTGATTTATTTTTCTCTATTTTGCCTCTTCACCATACATATGAATGTACTCTTGGATTTTTGCTTCCTATATATAGTGGCGCAAGTATTGCTTATTGTGATGGTTTAAGATATATTTTAAAAAATATAAATGAATATCATCCTTCTGTTATTTTATGTGTTCCTTTACTTCTTGAAAATATTCATAAAAATATTTTTAAGAGTATAACTAAATCTTTACCTGAAAAATACCTAAATATAGATATCAAAAATATTGATAACCAAAAATGTGGAAATACGAGTAATTTTTCTAATAATAATCATATTAATATTTCTAAATTACCTTTTATTATTAAAAATGTAATTAGGTCAAAAGTTAATAATAGTCTTGGTAGTAGATTAAGAGTATTTATTGTGGGAGCTGCTTCTGTTAACCCTACTATTATAGATGATTTTGACGATTTGCATCTAAATGTTTTACAAGGTTATGGATTAACTGAATGTTCTCCTTTAGTTGTGGGAAATAATGACTTTTTTAAAAAAGCTGATAGTGCAGGACTTCCAATTCCAAATGTTGATGTAAAAATAGATAATCCAAATAATGATGGTATTGGTGAAATTTTAGTTAAAGGTCCTAATATTATGCTTGGTTATTATAACAATTCTGAAGAAACTGCAAGAGTTTTGACTAATGGTTGGTTTCATACGGGTGATTTAGGTAAGATTGATTCTAATGGTTATTTATATATAGCAGGTAGATGTAAAAGTGTAATTGTAACTAAGAATGGTAAAAATATTTATCCAGAAGAAGTTGAATATTATTTAAATGATAATCCATTGATTTCAGAATCTTTGGTTTTAGGTATTCAAAAAGAAAATGATGATGAAACATATATTAATGCTCAAATTTTTCCAAATATTGAGGCAATTTCTGAATATTTAAAAGAAAGTGTTCCAACAAAAGAAGAAATTAAGAAAATTGTTGCTGATGTTGTTTCAAGTGTTAATAGTAAACTTCCAAATTACAAACATATTAAAAATTTTATTATTCGTGATAAGGAATTTGAAAAAACTACTACTCAAAAAATTAAAAGATATGGTAATAATATGAAAATAGATAATTAAAACCACCTAAATTAAAGGTGGTTTTTCTTTTTTAATTAACTTTTTGCTTAGTTGTTTTAAAGGATTCTATAGATTAGCAACATCCTCCTCTATTTCCACCACAGCAGCAGCATATTAATAGTATAAGGATTATTATACAGCAACAGTCATCACCAAATCCAAATCCTCCACATCCTCTGTTTTCTGGCATAGTCTAGACCCCCTTTCGAAAACTTTTTTTGTTTCCTTGTTGTTCCTTTGTATAATATATGATATGGATGATTTGTTTTTTTGGTTACTACTTTTTGTTTTTTTATTTTGTTTTTTCATTTTGTTTTGGTAAATTGTGAATTATTATTTGTTTTGATTTATATTGGGGGCTTTTATTTTATATTGTATTTTTATATTTTCTATTTAATTTTTAAAATTTTCTCTAAGCTTTTATTTTTTTCAAATTGTTTTTTGGCATATGAACATATTGGAATAATTTTTTTGTTTTCTTTGCTTGCTTTTTCTATAAATTTGTTAAACAGGTCTTTTGCATATCCTTTTCCTCTATAATTTTCTTCTATTATTATTGATTGGATAATATAGTCTCCTTCTTCGTCGGTTTTATATATTAGATATCCTATTTCTTGGTTTTCTTTTAGTAGTATTAGGTTGTTTTTATCTTCTTTTATTTGAAATTCCATTTTTTCCTCCTTTTAATAGTTATAATTTTGATATTATTATATCTTTTATTTATAAAAAAAAGAAGTAGTTCTCGCATAAACTACTTCAAGAAATATTATTTTTGTTAAACGAGAATTAAACTCGTATTTTATATCTTTGGTGGCTTCAAGTGGAATCGAACCACTGACACGAGGATTTTCAGTCCTCTGCTCTACCAACTGAGCTATGAAGCCTTATATTATATTTTTATTTAAAATAAAAAAATGGCGACCTGGAACGGGCTCGAACCGTCGACCTCTAGCGTGACAGGCTAGCGTTCTAACCAACTGAACTACCAGGCCGTAAAAACATGGTGGTCGCTATAGGGCTCGAACCTATGACCCCCTGCTTGTAAGGCAGATGCTCTCCCAGCTGAGCTAAGCGACCAATTGTCCTTTCGACGGTTTTTAGTATACTAAATTTTTTTTACTTTGTCAATACTTTTTTGATAAAATTTTTATTTTTTATTTTGAAAATTTTTTATTATGCTTAGTTACAATCCATTGCCTTTTTTAGACTATGAATTGTAACTTGTTTTTTTGTAACTATTAATATAAAATTTTCAAAATCTCTATTTATTTTATATTAATATGTATATCCAAGTGTTTTTATATAATTATCGTATAATATATAGTTTGGTTCGTACTTTTCTATTAGCTTTATGAATGTTTTTGAGTGTGTTTTGCTTTTTATATGGCAATATTCGTGTAGAACTATATAATCAATTATTTTTTTGCTAAACATTACTATTTTAGGATTTATTGTAATTATGTTGTTTTCATAGCTTCCTAATTCTTTTTTTGTGTCTTTTATTTGGTAATCATCTGGTGCAAATTTTAATTGTATTCTTATTTTTTCCATTGCTCTTTCTATTTCTATTTTTGCTATTTGTTCATACATTTTATCTATTGCTAAATCTAAAATTAAGTTATTTTCTGTGTTTTTGTATTTGTTTGGTAGCGATATTTTTATTGTTTTTTCTTCTATATCTATTTTTGCTATTTTTATGTTTTTATATATTATTTTTACTTTGTAGTTTTCTCCAAGTACTGGAACTGGTTGCCTTTCTATACTATTTTTTGTTAGTACTTTTATTTGTTTTTTTGTTTTTATCATTTATATCGCTCCTTTCGAATTTTTGTTTTACAAATTATTGTTCGCTTTTGTTGTTCTTATTTTATATTCTTTTATTCTTTTTGTCAAGTCTTTTTTTGTTTTTTTCAAAAAAAACTTATGAG